>JAQWLZ010000045.1 GCA_029247025.1 Alphaproteobacteria bacterium
ATATTGATAGTAAAATTATCTTTAAAATAAAAATTAAATAGTTTAGAATAATTCTAAACTATTTAAATCCATTTTAGGATATTCATAGTATATTAGATGTAGTTAATTTATGACAAAGGAGGTACAAATGTCATTATCAGAATCAAAAACACTAGAAAATCTAAAAGCAGCTTTTGCAGGTGAGTCGCAAGCTAACAGACGTTATTTATATTTTGCATCTAAAGCCGATGTTGAGGGCTTTAATGATGCATCTACAGTATTTAGGTCTACAGCTGAGGGTGAGACAGGCCATGCTTTCGGCCACCTAGAGTTTATGGCAGATGTAGGTGATCCTGCTACAGGAGAGCCTATTGGAGATACAGCGTCAAACCTGAAATCAGCTATTGCAGGAGAGACTCATGAATATACAGACATGTATCCTGGTATGGCCAGAACGGCTAGAGAAGAAGGCTTTGATGAAATTGCAGATTGGTTTGAAACGCTAGCTAAAGCTGAAAGAAGTCACGCCGGAAGATTCCAAAAGGCATTAGACACTTTAAGTGATTAATTAAGTAAGAGCGTCTTTAAACTTACAGGCGCTCTTAATTTCTATATGGGAAAAACAAATGAGTAATGGCGAAGGTGGCCTAAGAGCACCGGTGCGTGATGTAGTAGCGTGGCAAGATGAAGATTACTGGGATGAAGAAAAGTTAGATGAAGAAACTCGGAGGCAATTTGATGTTTGTCACGGATGCAGACGATGTTTCAATTTATGTGATAGTTTTCCTAAATTATTTGATCTTATAGATGAAAGTGAAACTTACGAATTAGATTCTGTTAAAAGTGAAGATTTCAAACCAATTGTTGATGCATGTACCATGTGTGATATGTGTTTTATGGTTACTTGTCCATATGTACCTCCACATGAATTTGCCATTGATATTCCTAAGTTAATGTTGAGGCATAGAGCAAAAGATTTCAAAAAAGGAAAGGTTGGTTTCAAGGAAAAGCAAATTTCAAAAATAGATAGAAATGGTAAATTAGGTCAGAAAACCAGGGTAGTCTCGAATTCGATTGTTTCCTTAAAGAACAAACCTGCCCGTTATGTAATGGAAAAAGCTTTGAACATTAGTAAAGAGGCTAAATTACCTAAATTTGCAAAACCATTTAAAGAAAATTTTCCAATAAATACAGAAGCACCATCTTTTGGTAAAAAAGCTATTTTATTTTCTACCTGTTATGGAAGTTATCATAATACGGAAATAATTGCCTCAGCCTATAAGGTTTTAAGGCATAATGGTATAGATGTTTCTTTATTTTACGATGGGTGTTGTGGAATGCCGCAGTTAGAGCAAGGTAATATAGAGAGAGTTATGGATCAAGCTAAGAATATTTCTAGTAAACTAGTGTCTTTACTTTCAGAAGGAGTTCCTGTGATAGCTCCTATTCCTAGCTGCGCTTTAATGTTTAAAACTGAATGGCCCCTTCTCCTTCCTAATAACAAGAATATTTTAACATTGTCTAAAAATACAATGGATATTGATGAGTATATGATTCAAATTTCCGAAGATGAAGGTTTAGCTGACGGCCTATTAGCTTTAGAAGGCGACATTACAGTTCATATGGCTTGTCATAGTAGAGCGCAAAATATAGGACCTAAGTCTGCTCAAATGTTAAGACTAATTCCTAATACAAAAGTAAATATAATTGAGAGGTGTTCCGGACATGGAGGCTCATGGGGAGTGAAAAAAGAAAATTTTGATACAGCTTTAAAAGTAGGAAAAAATTCTGCAAAAAGTATTATGAAGTATAATACTAAGTATTTCGCTTCTACTTGTCCTTTAGCCGGAGATCACTTAGTACAAATATCAGAGAAGGAAAAAAATAAAGATCTAAAGGAATTAAAGGAACCTTCTCATCCAATTGAATTAATTGCCTTAGCTTATAATTTTAACAATGAATAGAGGAAAGTATGAATAAAAGAATGATTAGTATTGATGATATTATTTCTAATGAAGAATACGGCAACATTAGAAGTTCTAAAAGAAAAGAGATGATAGAGCTGAAAAAATTTAGAAGGCTAGATATTGGGCCTGTAGCTAGCCTATATTTTGAAAGTAAAGAGACAATGATATATCAAATTCAAGAAATGGCTTTTGTAGAAAAAATTACTAGAGAAGAGTTACATGAAGAACTTCTTTCTTATAACCCGTTAGTGCCTAATGGAAGAGAGCTAACAGCTACTATGATGATTGAAATAGATGACCCTTTAAGGAGAAAAAACTTTTTATCTCGTTTGGGTGGAGTTGAAGAAAAAGTTAAAATTATTATAGGAGAAGATGAAGTTTATGCAGACTATGAAAAAGATGTAGACAGAACTACTAGTGAAGGTAAAGCAAGTGCTGTTCATTTTTTACATTTTAAATTTACTGATCAATTGGTAGAAGCTTTTAAAAATAAAAACAATATTATACAAATAGGTATTGATCACGAGGCGTATGGACACTTAAGTATAGTATCAGACAGAGTAAGAGATGAGTTAGCAAAAGAATTTAATTAACCGAAGAGGTGTAAAAACCCCATATATTATCTATTTTTACATATCCTTTAACTTTATCTTTTTTTGATTCCACTTTACACCACTTATTTTTACAGTAGTGAATATTTAAAATTGAATTTTTAGAGACATTAGCGACAATCTTTGAATCTATACTATCTTTTCTATAAATAATATCATCCTTCTTAAATATAATAGTTTTTTCTTTACTAGATAATAATTTACTCCACATCCATCCTATAGAGCCATCTGGAGTTTCAATCTCATACCATTGTTCAAATTTTTTTAATATTTTTACAGGTAATCCAACTTTTTTAAAGTTCCATAATATTTCAAATCTTTTTCCAGGACCTATCCTCATATTTGCATTACCACTTTTAATAGATTTAAATTCAAAATTATGTTTTTTTAGCTCTTCTGAAAATGAATAATTAGATAGTATAAAAATGAATAAAAAATTAATTGCTAAAATTTTAAATTTTATATGATAAAAGTTCTTAATAAAATTTTGCAAAGTTAAATACTCCTATATAATATAATTATATTATTTTTGATTAAAATCTAGTTGAAAATATTCTATTTATTTTTAATGAAGGTAACATATGCCTAGTAAGCCTCTAGTAATAGTAACAAGACGACTTCCTGAATTAGTCGAAGCACGTATGATGGAATTGTTTAATACTCGACTGAGTGCAAGTGATAGTCCTTTAGATAAGGAAACCTTAATTGAAGCTGTAAAAGAAGCTGATATATTAGTTCCAACTGTAACGGATAAAATAGACAGTGAAATAATTAATCAAGCATCTAGTAAACTTAAATTAATAGCTAATTTTGGAAATGGAATTGACCATATTGATATAGATACTGCTTTAAAAAAGAAAATAATTGTTACTAATACTCCTGGGGTTTTAACAGAGGATACCGCGGATATGGTTATGAGTTTATTATTAGCAGTACCAAGAAAGATTATTGAAGGTGAAAAATTAATTAGATCTGGGTCATGGCGCGGTTGGAGCCCAACCCATATGATGGGAAGGAGGATATGGGGAAAAAGGTTAGGCATTATTGGAATGGGTTCTATTGGTCAAGCTTTAGCAAGAAGAGCAAAGGGTTTTGGTTTAAATATTCATTACCATAATCGAAATAGGCTACCAGAAGTTATTGAGGATTCTCTTGATGCAACGTTCTGGGAAGACCTAGATCAAATGTTACCCAAAATGGATATTTTATCAGTTAACTGTCCAAGTACTCCAGAAACATATCATTTATTATCTAGAGAAAGATTATCTAATCTTCAGGCTCATGCATATATAATTAATACTTCTAGAGGTAAAGTCATAGATGAAGAAGCATTAGCAGATTTGTTATCTCAATCAAAAATAGCTGGAGCTGGATTAGACGTATTTGAAAGAGAACCTTCGGTAAGTAAGGTTTTATTGGGTGCTCCAAACACAGTTCTATTGCCTCACATGGGCTCCGCAACGGTTGAAGCTAGAATAGAAATGGGAGAAAAAGTAATTATAAATATACAAACACTATTAAATGGCCATAGGCCACCCGATAGAATATTAAATGATTAAACAAATATAATTTGGTCTTTAGAATTTTTTGGACTCATTATTGAGGTTAATCCAGATATATCAAAGTCGATATCTTTTCTTAAATCAGATTCTTTTAATTTATTTTCAGCTAATGCTCCTGAGCAAACAGCTATTTTTGTTTTAAGTTCAATAAGGGAAGTAAGCAATTCGTCAGAATTAGAATAGTTCACAATAGAATTGTCATTTTTATTTAAAAAACTAAATATACTTTTCCCTGTTAAAAATAGTTCTGTAGGTCTTTCTAATGCTGCAGCAGTAGCTAACATTCCTAGTGCATAATTTATCTTTTCCTTTTCTTCTGAAAAAAGAATTATAATTAATTTATTCTTCATCTATAATCTTTATGATTTGTGATAGAAGTAATTGTAGGTTTTGAACCGCATAACTTACAATTATTATCTTTATTAATTTTAACTTTTCGCATTTCTGAGCTTAGTGTATCAAATATTACAAGATAATTATTTAAGCTATGTCCAATTCCTAAAATTTCTTTTAAAACCTCTATGGCTTGAATAGAACCTATGCTTCCTGCTAGTGCTCCGAAAACTCCTGCCTCACCGCATGAAGCTATTAAGCCTTTTGGAGGAGGTTCTGGCCACAAACATCTGTAACAACAGTTTGAACCCTTATGAGCAGAATAACTTGAAATTTGTCCTTCGAACCTTAAAATTGCTGCAGATACAAGAGTTTTATTTTTCAAATAACATACATCATTAGCTAAAAACCTTGTTCCAAAATTATCGCTTCCATCTGCAACAATATCGAACTTTGAGACTATATCTTCAGCGTTTTTAACTGAGAACCTTTCTTTGTATGTTATTACGTTAATATTTGGGTTAATAGCTAAAATAGCTTTTTTAGCACTATCTGTTTTATGGATATTTATATTATCATTTGTATGAATTATTTGTCTTTGTAGGTTAGATAATTCAACTTTATCATCATCTATAATACCAATTATTCCAATACCAGCCGCAGCTAAATAAAGTAGTAACGGAGAACCAAGCCCTCCTGCTCCGATCACTAAAACTTTAGAATTAATTAATTTTCTTTGTCCAATTCCACCAACTTGGGGCAAAGTTATATGTCTTGCATAGCGTTCTATCTCTTCATCTGTAAAACCTAGATCATTCATTATTGTTACCTGTAGACCCAAATCCTCCTGATCCTCTTTCTGTATTATTAAGTAAGCTTACTTTGACTAGATTCATTTTCGTAACTTTACAAATTACCATTTGAGCTATTCTATCTTTAGGATTTATAATAAATTTATTTTTACTATGGTTTATTAATATTATGCCAATTTCTCCCCTATAATCTGAGTCAATTGTCCCTGGAGAATTCAACACAGTTATTCCATGCTTAATAGCTAAGCCTGACCTTGGTCTGATCTGAACCTCATATTCTACAGGTATTTGTAACTTAAAACCTGAAGGAACTAATATTCTTTCTCCTGGCCCAATACTAATTGGCTCCTGGATAGCAGCTACAATATCTACTCCAGCAGAGCCTTCTGTAGCATACTCTGGTAAAACTTTAGGGCCATGTTTTAATAATGTAATTTTCACATCCATATTAATTACTTTATATGTTTTCTATTACTTTATTAACTAATTTTTCTGCCACCTCTTTTTTGGAGTATGTGCTCCAATTATCAACATTATTTTTTGTAATAAGTGAAATAGTATTATTATCCCCACCAAAAATTTCTGGGTCTTTTGATATATCGTTTGCTAAAATCCAGTCACAATTCTTTTTAGTTAACTTTTCTTTAGCATTTTTAATGAGATTGTCTGTTTCTGCAGCGAAACCAATAACTAATTTAGGCCTATTGTTTTTTTTATTAGAAATATATTCTAAAATATCAGGGTTTAAAGATAAATTTAGTTTTGGTTTATTTTTATTGTTTTTTTTAATTTTTACGTTTGAGGGGTTATCTATTGACCAATCCGATACAGCAGCCGCACATATAGCTACATCTATTTTATTCATTTTCTTTATCTCTTTATACATATCTTTAGCGGTTTCAATATTAATAGTATTGATATCTTTTGGAATGCTTTCTCTACATGGGCCTAACACAAGGTTTACATTTGCACCTAATTTATGAAACGCTTTTGCTATTTCAATACCTTGTTTGCCAGAAGATTTATTCCCTATATATCTGACTGGATCAATTGCTTCATAGGTGGGTCCTGCAGTGACTAAAATATTAAGTTTTATTTTTTTTTTTATTATTTTGGAAGTGATATATTCGTAAATTGCATTTGGATCTGACATTCTACCATCCCCTGTTTCTCCGCAGGCTAGGTCTCCAGAGTCTGGTCCTATAAAATTAAAATTATTATCTTTTAAAAATTTTATATTTTTCTGGGTAATGGGGTTATTCCACATTTCCACATTCATAGAAGGAGCAAAAAAGATAGGTTTATTTGAAGCTAATAATACAGTAGTTGCTAAATCATTTGAAATACCTGCAGCTGAATGAGCTATTATATTAGCTGATGCAGGCGCAACAAGGATAAGGTCGTTTTCTCGTGATAGACGTATATGACCCATTTCAGTCTCATCCTTTAATGAAAAAAGATCTTGGTATACTTTTTCTTCAGAAAGAGCTGCAACTGATAAGGCAGTAACAAAATTTTCTCCTCCTTTGGTTAAAATAACTTGAACTTTAATATTATTTTTTTTTAAAATTCTTATTAATTCAAGACTTTTATATGCAGCTATTCCACCTGATATAATAAGAAGTATTTTTAAATTTTTAGCCATATTAACTTATTCTTTTTATTTAATTTTATATAGAAGTATATATTAACCTTTTAATTACAGAATTTAAACAAAATTAAATCCTACTTGCTGTAAATAGGCAAGCAGCTCCATTTGCATATTTTTTTACGTTAACAATGAGAAAGCCTTTATCCTCTAATAATTTGCAAAAATTATCAGGAGAATAGAATGTTTCAATACTTTCACTTAAATATTTATATGCCTCTTTATTATTTGCTATTCTTTCTCCTAGGAAAGGAATTATATTTTTTAAATAGTATTCATAAAATTTTTGAAAAGGAGTTATTACTTCTGGAGAAAATTCTAGAATCATTAATTTACCTCCGGGTCTTAAGATTTTATAACAACCTTCTATAGTTTTTTCAATTTCAGCTACATTTCTAATTCCAAAGGCACATGTTACATTATTAAAAGAAAAATCTTTAAAAGGTAGATATGCTGAGTCACCTGCGACCCATTTTATTTGATTTTTATAACTTGTAGACAGTGATTTAAGTTTTCCAATTTTTATCATGCCTGGGGTTAAGTCCATTACAGTAACATTATTATTTTTAAAACGTTTTAAAATTTCAAACGCAATATCCCCTGTCCCACCTGCAAGGTCTAAAATATTTTGAGAGTCATTTAATAATTGTTCCTTGCTAATTCTTTCTACTAGATCTTTTTTCCATATTCTATGCGCGCCTAGGCTCATTATGTCATTCATTTTATCATAATCATTTGACACCTCTTCAAATAAATTAGCAATCTTATGCCTTTTTTGTGAGATAGGTATTTTTTTTAATCCATATATTACATTTTTTTCTGTATTATTATTGTCTTTATTCATTATAGTATGGCTTTCTAAAATAACTTACCGTAATATTAATTTATGCCTGAGTTACCTGAAGTAGAAACCGTTACAAGTGGCTTAAATTTTGCAATCAAAAACTTAATTGTAAAAAAAGTCCATGTCAATCGGTATGATTTAAGGATTAAAGTATCAAATGAGATTACTTCTGTCCTAAATAATTTAAAAGTTATTGCTGTGAAAAGACGCGCAAAATACGGAATCATTCATTTTCAGAATGAATATTCTATAGTTTTCCATTTAGGAATGTCGGGTAGAATAGTTATAGATAGAGAAATATTTACGCCTTTACAAAAACATGACCATATTGCAATAGAATTATTTAAAAAAAATAATAAAAATTATAAATTAAGGTTTTTATTTCGAGATCCAAGAAGGTTTGGCTTTTTTAATATATATAAGACTCACAGTATCAATTATAATAATTTATTTAAAGCCCTTGGTCCTGAACCATTAGCTGATAATTTTTCTATTGATAATTTGTTTAACAAAATTACTAAAAGTCATTCAAATATAAAGTCTCTATTATTAAACCAAAATATTATTTCAGGTTTAGGCAATATTTATGTTTGTGAAGCATTATTTTTAGCAGGAATATCTCCTAGAACTGAGGGATATAGTCTTTCTTTAAGGCAAATAGAGAGTCTTTATTATAAAATTAAGGAAGTTCTATTGAAAGCAATTAAAGAAGGAGGTACTTCAATTCAAGATCATAAGAAAGTATCAGGAGAAATAGGCTATTTTCAAAATTATTTATCTGTTTATAATAGAGAAAACGAAAGATGTTATAATAATTGCAAAGAGCAAATTATAAGATTTAAACAAAATGGAAGGTCAACTTATTATTGCCCAAATTGTCAAAAATAATATTTATATTTATTCCACTTTTTTTATATTGTAAAAGTTTAATAGCAATGGATTTTCTTGATTGTATTCAAGATATACCTATACATATTAAAATTACTGAAATAAAAGACAGCTGCTTTATATTTGATTCAGATAAAGGTAAGATAGTGAGTGTGGAAGCTAGTTCCTTACTTAGTAATATAGAGGCTTTAGAATTTTATAAAACTATTTTAATTCAATTTGGTTGGGATTTAAAAAGTGAAAATAATAATGAAGCTATAGTATTCATGAGAGATAATGAGATATTAAAAATTAATATTAATAAAATTAATAATATATTATTTAGTAGCTTCATGAGCTTAAAAATTAATTAGGAGATTTGGATGGCCTTTAATAAGCAATATAAAAATATTAAAATTAAAATAATTGAGAGAGTAATCTTAATTACTTTACACCGCCCTGAAGCGCTAAATGCATTAAGCCGTGATTTAATTGATGATTTATATCACGCCTTAGATAATGCAGAGCAAGATAAAAAGATATCGTTAATTATATTAACAGGCTCCTCAAAAGCTTTTGCAGCTGGTGCGGATATAAAAGAAATGAATTCTAAAAGCTTTACTGATTTAATAAATGATGATTTTATTAAGCCTTGGGAAAAAATAAGTTCATGTAAAAAACCTACTATAGCGGCTGTTGATGGCTATGCTTTAGGAGGAGGATGTGAGTTAGCTATGATGTGCGATTTATTGATTGCTAATGAAAATACAAAATTTGGTCAACCTGAGATTAATCTAGGTGTTTTTCCTGCTGCCGGTGGAACACAGCGTCTTCCAAAAGCTATCGGCAAAGCTAAGGCTATGGATATGATTTTAAGTGGAAGAATGATGGGAGCTGTAGAAGCAGAGAAATTAGGATTAGTAAGTAGAATTATTTCTTCAGAGAATTTTTTAGATCAAGTTTTAGAGATAGCAAAAGAGATATCTGAAAAATCTTTACCTGCTTTAATTATGGCTAAAGATGCTATTAATTCTTCATATGATACGTCTTTATCCCAAGGAATAATTTATGAAAGAAGATTATTTCGATCTGCTTTCTCATTAGATGATCAAAAAGAAGGTATGCAAGCTTTTATTGAAAAGAGAAAAGCTAAATTTAGAAACTCTTAATAATTTTTTTCATTTGTTGACCTCTTAGCTAAGATCAGTTAAGAGAAGTATCTAAATTGTATATGAATACCATATTAAGGAATAATAAATGGCTAATATAGCTTCTGCAAAAAAAAGAATAAGATCAACGAATCGAAAAACGATTGTAAATAAAAATAGAATAAGTAAAATTCGTACTTTTGAAAAAAAAGTAGAGGAAGCAATTACTGAAGGAAATCATGAATCAGCTATGTCTGCATTAAAGGCAGTACAGCCAGAATTAATGGCTGGAGTTAATAAAGGTGTGATTCATAAAAGCACTATGTCTAGAAAAATTTCTAGATATAATACTCGCATCAAACGATTGAAATAATTTTTTTATTTGCTCATTGCATTGATATAAATTCTTGCTATAGTTTTTCATACACCTATTTCGGTTTATAAATATATTTTAAGGATTACAAACATGCTCTCAGGAGATAAGGCAATTGAATTATGGGAGCAAGTAAGACAGAAACTTAAAATTGAAGCTGGAGACACCGTTTTTAATAACTGGCTAGGCTTAATGGTGCTTTCTAGTTTTTCTCATGGAAAAATTGTTATTGCCGTAAGAAGTAAATTCCACAAAGATTGGATAGAACCTAGGTATGGCAATAGAATAAGATCATTATGGCAAGGGTTTAGTGAAGATATTTACAGTGTAAACCTAATAGTAGACGAAAGCTTAACCGGAAAACCATCAAAAAAAATAGAAGATAGTTCTTCATCAATATTAAATTTATCTTCACCCTTAGACCCAAGGTATACTTTTGAGAAATTTGTAGTAGGCCCTTCTAACAATTTTGTTGCTGCAGCAGCGGAAAGAATCGCTGAGTCTGATGACGCGACATTTAACCCATTAGTAATATATGGAGGCGTAGGTTTAGGAAAGACTCATTTAATGCATTCTATAGCCTGGAAAATTAGAGAGAGTAATCCTAATCGTCGAGTAGTATATCTATCTGCTGAAAAATTTATGTATCAGTTTGTTCGAGCATTAAGGCAACAAGACACAATGATTTTTAAAGAGCAATTTAGGTCTGCAGATGTTTTAATGATTGACGACGTACAATTTATAGCGGGAAAAAACTCTACCCAGGAAGAATTCTTTCATACCTTTAATGCTTTAGTTGATCAAAATAAGCAAATTATAGTTAGTTCTGATCGTTCTCCTGCAGATTTGGAAGGCATAGAAGAAAGGCTTAGGTCTCGTTTAGGTTGGGGTATAGTTGGAGAAATACATCAGACTACTTATGAACTTAGATTAGGAATTTTGCAGTCAAAATCGGATGATTTGAAAAATTGTACTATACCAAAAGATGTAATTGAGTTTTTAGCACATAAAATAACTTCTAATATAAGAGAATTGGAAGGAGCGCTTAGAAGGTTAGTTGCTCATTCTCAATTAGTAGGTAGACCAGTTAATATAGAAAGCGCACATGATGTTTTACATGATTTACTTAGAGTTAATAGTAGAAGAATTACAATAGATGCTATACAAAAAAAAGTTGCTGAATATTTTAATATCAGATTAAGTGATATGTCTTCTCCTAGAAGAGCAAGAGCTGTAGCTAGACCTAGACAAATAGCAATGTATCTATCTAAACAATTAACTTCTAAATCTTTGCCAGATATAGGTAGAACATTTGGAGGTAGAGATCATACTACAGTTATGCATGCTGTAAATAGAATAGAAGAACTTAGTATTGATGATTCTTTATTAGCTGATGATATAGAGTTGCTTAAAAGAACACTTGATTCATAATATATTTTTTTGATAGTTACAGTTATTAGTATTTTAATAACTTTTAGTTTATATATACTTGTATAAAAACACCCTAACTTTTTAAACTTATAAACAATATATAACTTTATATAAATATAAAAATGGTTTATAATTTATACGTAAGAGAGGTTTAAATATGAAGTTTTCTATCGATAAATCCGCGCTCCTATCAGCTTTACAACATGTGCACTCTGTAGTTGAAAGAAGAAATACAATTCCAATTTTATCTAATGTTTTAATAGAAGCAAAAGAGGACGGTGTTTATTTAACTGCGACCGATATGGATATTGCTGTAATCGAAAAAATAGACTTAAAAAAATCAGAAGTTATGCAATTAGGAACAATAACCACCTCTGCTCAAATGTTATATGATATAGTAAGAAAATTACCTGATAATATTTCAGTGGAGTTACTATCTGAGAAAAATGATAGATTAGGTATCAAAGCCTCTACTTCCTCTTTCGCTTTAAATTGTTTACCTTCAGAAGAATTTCCATCTATAGCTCAAGAAGCATTCAACCATTCTTTTAATATAGATGCCAGCGAAATGATAAGATTGATAGATAAAACATCTTTTGCAATGTCACTAGAAGAAACCAGATATTATTTAAATGGTATATATTTACACGCAGTTAAAGATTCAACAAGTGATAAATTGAGAACTGTATCTACAGATGGACATCGACTTTCTAGGGTAGATATGAACATGCCAGAGGGAGTTAAAGAAATACCTGGAGTAATAATTCCAAGAAAAACAATTATGGAAATAAGAAAATTATTAGAGGATCATTCGGATAATATAAATCTGTCTTTAAGTGACAATAAAATCCAAATATCTTTTAGTAATGTTGTTTTAACTTCAAAATTATTAGATGGAACTTTTCCTGATTACTCCAGAGTAATACCAGAACAAAATGACAAAACTATAACTATTTCAAACCAATTGCTTTCTGAAGCTGTTGATAGAGTATCAACAGTATCAACAGATAAAACTAGAGCTATAAAAATTAATATTAATAAGGGAAATTTAGTTATTTCTGCAACTAACCCAGATAAAGGAAGTGCTAGCGAAAGCCTGGAGGTTAAATATGATGGAGAAGAGGTCGAAATAGGTTTTAATTCTAAATATGTATTAGATGTTGCTCGTCAAATTAAAGGTAAAGATATTATTATAAAGCTCTCTGACTCTGTTTCTCCAACCCTAGTTTATGATAAAGAAGACGAAGACGTTCTATTTGTATTAATGCCAATGAGAGTTTAAGTGCCATTGTCTGAGCTAGAAGATGTTAATTTAAATCAACTAGAAAATTATTCAAAGAACATTGATAGTAATTATATTTCCTCTTTAAAATTATCAAATTATAGAAACTATAAATCTTATAAAGCCAATTTTGATAAATACCCTATAGCTTTTATAGGTAAAAATGGAGTAGGTAAAACCAATATATTAGAATCAATTTCTCTGATGCAACCTGGAAGAGGAATTAGGTCTGTTAAACTAGAAGAAATGTCCTATAAATATAGTGGCAATTTTGGCATAAACATTAATTTAATAAAAAATAAAGAGAGCTTTAAAATAGGAAGTTCTTTGGACTTACAAGTAAGTAAATTAAGAAAAGTTAAAGTTGATGGAAAATATATCTCACCTTTACTTCTTACTAAATATTTAGCTGTAATTTCATTAACACCTCTAATGGATAAAATTTTTATAGAAGGAGCCACAAATAGAAGAAGGTTTTTTGATAAAGTTACTTGGATTTTTATTAGTTCGCATGCCCAAAATATTAGACTATATGAAAAATCTATTAAAGAAAGAAATAACCTTTTAAAAGAGAATTCTAATGATACGGTTTGGTTTAATAATATAGAAAAACAAATTGTTAAATACGGCACCCAAATTATTATTGATAGATTAAAAGTTTTAAATATATTAAATTCACAGATAAATAATAGTAATATTGATTTTCCAAAAGCAAGTATGACTTTTATTGGAGAAATGGAAAATATTTTTAGTGAAAATTCAGATTTAGATGTTTTTAGAGATATCTTTTCAAAAACTCTGTATGAAAAACGAAAACAGGATATTTATAGAGGTTCTACAAGTATTGGTCCTCATAAAGTAGATTTATTAGTTACTTATAAAGAAAAAGATATGAAAGCAAGTTTATGTTCTACTGGAGAGCAAAAATCTTTATTAATTTCTATAATTTTAGCTGTTGCTAAATCCTATAAAAAATATACTCATTTATCCCCTATTTTATTGCTAGATGAAGTTTTCTCCCATCTGGATAACGATAAAAAGCAAAGTTTAACTATGGAGATAGAGAACCTTAAATCACAAGCGTTTATGACAGGAATAGATGAGAGTGATTTTGTGACTTTTAATAAAGATTCATGTATAATTAATCTAGATAATTCAGCTAATAGGAGTTTAAATGAGTACTGATAATAGTATTGAAGAAGATATTAAGTATGATGAAGATTCTATTAAGGTTCTTAAGGGATTAGATGCCGTTCGTAAGAGGCCAGGAATGTATATCGGAGATACAGATGATGGTACCGGCCTTCACCATATGGTTTTTGAAGTAGTAGATAATTCTATTGATGAAGCATTAGCCGGACATTGTGATCAGATAGATATAGTTATGCATTCTGATAATTCTATTTCAGTAGAAGATAATGGAAGAGGTATTCCTACTGGTATTCATCCTGAAGAGGGTGTTTCGGCTGCTGAAGTGATTATGACGAAGCTTCATGCGGGAGGTAAGTTTGATGAAAACAGCTATAAAGTATCTGGTGGATTACATGGTGTAGGAATAAGTGTAGTGAACGCTTTATCAGAAAAGTTAGAATTAACTATATATAGAAATAGTAAGAAGTTTTTTATGACTTTTATAAAGGGCGATGCTGAAAACCCGCTAAAAGAAATTGGTTCTACAGATAATAAAACTGGAACTTATGTTAAATTCTATCCATCAGAAAATGTTTTTGCATCCATAGAATTTGATTTTTCTATTCTAGAGAAACGTCTTAGAGAATTAGCGTTTTTAAATTCAAATTTAAAAATAAACATATTAGATAATAGAAATACGGAACCTAAAAGTGTTGAGCTTTATTATGAAGGTGGAGTTAAATCCTTTGTTGAGTATTTAGATAGGTCTAAAGCTTCAATTCAAGAAAGTATTATTTATCTTAAAGGGGAAAAGAGTGATATAGAAGTGGAATTAGCTTTAAATTGGAATGATAGCTATTATGAGAATGTTTTATGTTTTACAAATAATATACCACAGAGAGACGGAGGAGCTCACTTAGCAGGTTTTAGAGCCGCTTTAACAAGATCTATTTCTAAATATGTCCAAGCAAATCCTATTGGCAAAAAAAATAAAGTAAATTTAAGTGGTGAAGACATGAGAGAGGGAATTACTGCAGTTTTATCTGTTAAAGTTCCTGATCCAAAATTTTCTTCACAAACAAAAGATAAATTAGTTTCGTCTGAAGTTAGACCTGTAGTAGAGGGTCTAGTAGGAGAAAATTTAACGGCATGGTTAGAAGAAAATCCTACCGAAGCAAAAATTATTATTCAGAAAATTATAGATGCTTCTTCAGCTAGAGAAGCCGCGAGAAAAGCAAGAGAATTATCTAGAAGAAAGGGCGCTTTAGAATTTGCTAGTCTTCCTGGAAAGTTAGCTGATTGTCAAGAGAGAGACCCTGAAAAATCTGAATTATTTTTAGTAGAAGGAGATTCAGCAGGAGGCTCTGCCAAACAGGGTAGATCAAGAGAAACACAAGCAGTTTTGCCATTAAGAGGAAAAATATTAAATGTTGAACGAGCTGGAAGAGCAAGAGTGCTTGGCTCTAATGAAATAGGTATAATGATTTCGGCCTTAGGTACAGGTATTCATGATGATTTCAATATTGAAAAATTGAGATATAATAAAATAATAATTATGACAGATGCGGATGTGGATGGTTCTCATATTAGAACCTTAATTTTAACTTTTTTCTATAGACATATGAAAGAGCTTTTAGAAGCAGGGCATTTATATATAGCTCAACCGCCTTTATTTAAGGTAAAAAAAGGGTCTAGTGAAGTTTATCTTAAAGATGAAGATGCCTTAGATAATTATTTAGTTGATCAACTTGTTGTTGATACAGTTTTATCTAATAATTCTGGAGAGAATAGAACTTCTTCAGATCTAAAATCTCTAATACTTTCAGCAAAAAAACAATATTATTCTATAAAAGCTCTTTCTAAGTCTATTAATATTAATTTGGTAGAGCGTATGGCTATAAGTGGAGCATTAGATGTTAATTTATTAGATGATAATGAAAAAGCTCAAGTAGTAGCAGAATTTGTATCCAAGTCATTAAATAAATTTGCTGTTACAGGTGAAGATGGATGGGAGGGTAAATATCTTGAAGAAGAAAAAAAATATATTTTTACTCATGATAGAAGAGGAGTTATCTCAGAATATATAATAGATAAGACAATTTTAAATTCATCTGATGCAAGAAAATTAGAAAAAGATGCTGCTGAGCTTCAAGAAACATATTTTTCTGGTGCTACACTTATAAAAGGAGATGATTCTTTTAATATAATTGGACCTTCTGATTTATACCAGACTTCTATAGATATAGGAAGAAAAGGTCTTGGAATTCAACGATATAAAGGTTTAGGAGAGATGAATCCTGACCAATTGTGGGAAACCACTTTGGACCCTGATGCAAGAACAATATTAAAAGTTAGTATAGATGATGCTGTTGAAGCAGATAACGTTTTTGCTACCTTAATGGGAGAAGAGGTAGAGCCTAGGAGGAATTTCATACAAGAACGAGCTTTAGAGGCTGAAAATATTGATATATAGGATTTAAAGATTTTCATTTTAAGACGATTTATATATAATTTATTATTTTTCTTTATAATTACACTTTTTTTAATTATATTTTATTGCTGGATCACTTTGCCAGACTTTCAGACTATTTCTAAAAACTCTAGGAACCC
>JAQWLZ010000048.1 GCA_029247025.1 Alphaproteobacteria bacterium
AGAGAAAATTTATCTGCGATTGATGAGGCAAATGGCTATAGAAAAGTAATGGAAAAATTTTCTATAACGCACGAAGAATTATCTAATACTATGCAGAGAAGCAGAGCATATATTTCAAATTTTATCAGACTATTGAGCTTACCAAAAGATGTTCAGAAGTTGCTAGAAGATAAAAAAATAAATGTTGGTCAGGTTCGTCCTCTAATTGGAAAGCCAAATAGTTCGGCATTAGCTAAAGTTATTATTAGCAAAAAATTAAATGCTAGACAGGTTGAAGAATTATTAAAAGAAGGAGCTATAGCTAAAAGTAAGAATAAGAAAGAACCAGATATAAATATTTTAAATTTAGAAAAGGAAATAGAGTCTAGCTTCGGCCTTAAGACGTCAATAAAAGATAAAAACGGAAAAGGAAAAATTACATTTTTTTATAAAAGCTTAGATCAATTAGATGAGCTTATAGATAAAATTAGAGGCTAATACTCTCATTTTTTTTCATCAGGCCTAGGTTTAAAATTGTTTGCTTAGCAATATTATTAGGGTTACTTTTCAGTTTTTTGCAGTTTATTTCAGCATTTTCTATTAATATTAATGCTTTGTTTATCATTGTGATCGACCACTCTTTTGTATGGCGTTTAATATTTTCTTTTCTTTTAAAATATATTGGTGGTTTAAAACTATCTATTACATCATTAACATTCATGTTTTCTATATATTTTTCCTTCATAGAATATAAATTTTGCAGTTGCCTAGTAAAGGATCTAAAGACTTGTATGGGTTGCACTCCTTCATTTTGTAACCTTAAGAGTATTTTATATGCTTGTTTAATATCGCCTAATAAAATTAGGTCGTAAAGCTCATCAATATTAATTGAAGCTTGGTCGCTCAAAAAAGCAGACATGTCTTCTAGAGATAGATGTTTCTTTGTTCCTGCATATAGTATTGCTTTTTCTATTTCTCCTCTTGTTACTAACCTATCAACACCTAAATAATTAGAAAGTAATTTTTTAGCGTTAATATCTATTTTTATATTTTCTTTAATAAATAAATCATCAATTAAATTTAGTATATTTTTATTATCATCACTATAACATGGAATAATCACAGCATCTTTATGATTTTCAAATAAATTTCTAAGTTTAGATTTAGGCGTTAGATTATCACTAATTAAAATTAATAAGCAGTCTTTATTATTTAATAAAATATTGTCTTTGATCGTTACGGAAATTTTATCATCGGCCTCATGTATTTTAATTACTTTTTTATTGTTAAGAAGTGATATCGAGTTTAGTTCAGTTTTAATAATTTCAGGGTTTAAAATAATAGATTTCATTTCAAGCTCTATAACATTGTTAGAGTCTTCTATATAATTTTTAATAATTGAATTAGCTCTTTCTTGCTTCAAACCATAGTCTTGGCCATAAATTAATATTGCAGGAGTAGTATTATTAAAATTGGAACAGAAAGAATCTATTTCATAATTTTTTATCTTCATTCTTTTGACATAAATAAATAGATTTTATCTAGAACAAGTCCGGCAGCATTTGTCGCAATATGATAAGTGACAGAATTTTTGGATGCTATAGTACTAACAATTTCATCTTCTAGCATGTTATATGCCCCTTTAGATGTAACACTATCAGAATAAATAATATTATTATTTTCAATATTGCTGAGACTAAATTTTACAAGAAAAGTTTCTTCATATCTTCTTGTATAATTAGATTCAGATTTTATAAGCTCTCTATAATTTCTTACTATTTCCCATTTCAATTCATACTTAATATTACTATTATTAGAATCGCATAAAATATATTGTAACTCATTTTTAAATTTTATTTCATATAAAGGGGCAGAATTTTTTTCATTCTTTACATCTATTGAGCATAGTTCAGGTATAATATTATTATTCTTATAAACAGGCGTAAATTGACAGCCCATTAAAGGCACACATATAATAATTATTAAATAATTAAATATTTTATTAATAAATTTAGATCTAAATAACAATGTTTATAACTCTTCCTGGAATTACTATAATTTTTTTTGGTGCATTTATAAGTATTGCTGCTTTTATATTATTTAAAGATAATGCTTTTTCTTCCTGAAAAGCTTTATTATTAATTTCTTTTTTTGGAATTTCTATGGTGTTTTTAAGCTTACCATTTATTTGAACGGCGATTGTTAAACTTTTTTCATTTAATAATTTTTGATTTATACTTGGCCAGCTTTGATTTAATATTGAAGTTTTGGGGTTTATATATTTCCATAATTCTTCTGTGATATGAGGTGCAATAGGAGATAGCATTATAAGGTATGACTGCCATCCTTCTAATATAATTTGCTCTAACACATTATCATGATTTTTATTTTTAATATTAAGTAATAAGTTTGATAATTTTCTTATACTAGCTACGGCGCTATTATATCTAAATGATTCTATGCTGTCTGTTGCATTTTTTATGCATATATAGATATCTCTTCTTAATTTATTTCCTTCTTCATTAGCATCTTCTAACACAGCGAAATTTTGTACTGGAATTTCATAATTTTGAAAATGCGACCATATTTTTTTTAGATATTTCCAACAACCATCTACTCCATTTTCGCTCCAATCTAAGTCTCTTTCAGGAGGCGAATCAGAAAGCATAAATAATCTTGCAGTATCAGCCCCATATTTTTCTATAATTGACATAGGGTCAACTATATTTTTTTTCGACTTAGACATTTTTTCAGAGCGTCCAATCTCTAATTCCTGATTATTAGATTTTAATAAAGCCTTATTGTCTCTAAATATTATATTTTCTGGTTCTACCCAGCCATCAGGACCTTTGTATGTTTTATGACAAACCATGCCTTGGCAGAATAATCCTTTAAAAGGCTCTTCAAAATTTACATAATTTGTTTTTTTTAATCCTCTATTAAAAAACCTTGCATATAGTAAGTGTAAAATAGCGTGTTCAATTCCTCCCACATATTGGTCTGGAGGACTCCATTTAGTCATTTCATTTTTTTCAATAGGTTCTTTTGATTTAGGTGCTGGGTATCTTAATGCATACCATGAAGAATCAACAAAAGTATCAAATGTTTGTGTTTCTCTTTTGGCAGGCTTATTGCATTTAGGACATTTAATAGATTTCCATTTTTCATGATGGTCTAGCGGGTTTCCTGCTTTTTCAAATGTTACATCATCAGGCAAAAGTACGGGCAGTTCAGATTTAGGAATGGGAACTATACCGCAGTCATCACATAAAACTATAGGTACAGGACATCCCCAATATCTCTGTCTTGAGGCGCACCAATCATGAAGTCTAAATTGCTTAGATTTTTTACCTATTTTTTTTTCTTCAGCAAGCTCCATTACCCGCGCTTTAGCTTCATATATATTTAACCCATTTAAAAAGCCAGAATTTATAATTTCTCCCTCGCCCGTGTACGCAGTATTATCAATTTTATCTCTACTGTTATTTTTATCTCTTACTACAACCCTAATAGGCAAACCTAGTTTATTTGCAAAATCTAGATCTCTTTGGTCATGTGCAGGCACACCAAAGATAGCACCTGTTCCGTAGCTCATTAGGACGAAATTTGCTACATATACAGGCAAATATTCCTTATCTATAAAGGGATGACAAACTTTTATTCCAGTATCGAAACCTCTTTTTTCTGCTTTTTCTAGAGCCTCTTCAGAAGTGCCTATTTGGTTGCATTCAGTTATAAATTTTTGTAATTCATTATTATTTGCAGAGAGAGATTTCGCAATAGGATGATCGGGAGCAATTGCTATAAAACTGGCCCCGTATATAGTATCAGGCCTAGTTGTGTAAACTTCAATAGTATTAAATTCAGAAGGTATTTTAGCAGATATATGAATTGTAAAATTTAATTTAAGTCCTTCTGATCTTCCAATCCAATTCTTTTGCATAACTTTAACTTGGTTAGACCAATTATCTAATTTATCTAGACTATCTACAAGCTCATCAGCATATTCAGTGATTCTAAAAAACCACTGTGGAAGTTTTCTTCTTTCAACTTTTGCTCCTGACCTCCAACCTTTTCCATCTATTACTTGCTCATTAGATAGAACTGTTTGGTCTACAGGGTCCCAGTTTGCCCAAGCTTCTTTTCTATAAGCTAATTTGTTTTTATAGAAGTCTAAAAATATTTTTTGTTGGCATTCAATATATAAAGGGTCGCAGGTAGCAAATTCTAAATCCCAATCATAACTTAAACCCATAGCCTTAAGTTGTTTACGCATATTATCTATATTTTGTTTTGTCCAAATTGCAGGGTGGGTTTTATTTTCAAATGCCGCATTTTCAGCAGGCATACCAAATGCATCCCACCCCATAGGATGAAGCACATTATATCCAGTGCATCTTTTATATCTAGCAAGGACATCTCCTAAGGTATATACTCTAACATGGCCCATATGTATTTTTCCTGAAGGATATGGAAACATTTCTAAAACATAATAATTTTTTTTATTACTGTCGGATGACGCTTTGAAGGTATTATTAATTTCCCATTCCTTTTGCCATTTATTTTCTATATCTTTAGCTATATATGGCTTTTGGGCAGTCATTATTATCCTCTGTTTCTCAGTTTATTTAGTTTTTTGTCTGTATTTTAAATTTTCTAGCCTTGGTAAGAATTGCGTCTTCAACTATATTTTTAAGTATTTTATTGCTCTTAGAATCTACCCATTCCCCATCTTCATTTTTTAATTTTTTAAAAACAGAAACTCTTAAAGCATCTACTCTTAATTCTTTATCTAATATGTAGGCAACAACTTTAAATTTTTCTTTTGATTCTTCAGAAGCTGAATACCAATCCGTTATAATTACTCCTCCAAATGGGTCTGCTGATAAAAGAGGCATAAAAGATAAGGTATCTAATGACGCTCTCCAAAGATAAGTGTTTACTGCTATACCAGTTCCAGCAGACTTATTTTTATCTTTTCCTAAACCTGTAATATCCTTAAATATATTACCAACAAAACTTTCGTTCTCTGAATCTCCTAACGCCTCTCTTCTCTCCCTCTCCCTTTTCATTACAAGGTCTTCCGGTATAGGTGCTCTTACAATGTCTGCATCTTCTAAAGAACAGCCGTTCGCAAAAATTAAGCAAGCTATAATAGATAAAATTATATATAAAAAAGCTCTAATATTTAAATACATTTAATTTAAATCCAATTAATTTTTAATGACTAGTATATAGATTTACATTTATATATAGGGAAAATCAATAGATGTTTTCGTTAATAATAAAAAAAAGAGGCAGTAAATAAACTTACTACCTCTTAATTTTTTCTACTTTACAGCAGTATTTATTTTAGAATTTAGAACCCTAAAGAAATACCAGCAAATAGTACTTGTGGATCTGCTTCATCAGTAGCGTGATCACCATCTGTATGATCCATATTGTTTAACTGAATGTAAGTGCTTACGCCTCCACCCATATTATAACCAATACCAATCATAGTAATGTTATCTTCTCTCACGTTACCTGCATCCGCACTAGTTAATGTAGTAGCAGTTGATTGTGCTTTAGTACCTCTAACTAACTCTTGGTGAGCAATACCAGCACCAACAGTAATGTTACCCATATTATAAGTAGCCATCACAGTGTAACCTGATTCTTTAGCTTTAACAGCATCTGTAGATGCTCCAAAACTATCGCCATTATCATATGCATGAATACCGAAAGCCATATTACCCATAGTAACTTTTACAGCAGCAGCAATAGCAGCTAAATCATTATTTGTTGAACTACCAGCAGCTTGTAATTGAGATGCCTGAGAGTTACCATTAATTGAACCAACACCTATAGAATATGACATTCCGTCCATTTCACCTGAATAAGCAACAGCAACATGAGTTGTTTCACCATGAGATCCTGAGTTAGCATCAGACGCTCTACCTATACCTGAAGAAGAATTAACACCCATATCTGGAGTATAAGTTGCTTGTACTGAGAAACCATTGATGCTTGGTAAAGCAACATTAATTCTGTTGTTTGCCATTGCATAATATGCTTCCGCATATGCAACACCATTAGCAGCTAAACTGCCAGCATCAAATAAGAACTGGTATCCTGCATCATGTCCACCACCTGGAACCATGTTACCAACACGAGGAACTAGCCCAGTAACAGCATCAGCTGCAGAACCGATAGTTATAGTAGCTGCATCAGTTTGGATGTACATTGAGTTAGAAGTCGGTAAATATCCTGACATGTTACCACCAGCCATATTACCAAATTCTGCTGCAAATGAACCACCTACTGTCCAACCATTGTCAGTTGTAGTGTCCGCACCAAATGAAAATCTATTAAATTTATATGTTAAACCACCATCGACGTCATCGCCCATACCAGCTATTTGTTGTAAGAAGCCACTTATTTTCACATCCGCATAAGCAACACTGCTTAAAGCGAAAGCTACTATAGTAGCTAAAGTTATTAAAAATTTGTTCATAGTTATCCTCCAAAGAACAATATATTATAGCAAAAATGCTTAGTTTGGATAGTAACTTACTCCAACAGCGCCGAGCAATTAAAAAAAAGGATTAGAAAGAATATTTACAAAACAATGTTGCAATAATACAACAAGTATTATGGCAAACTATTTGGCGTTTTTTAAATTACAATGTGTTATAAACATCTATTCCTGCGCATCCAGCTATAGGCAACCCTTTAAGTCTAGAAATATTATTATTATTAATACCTCCAAGAGCTATTACAGGTTTTTTAAATAATTTTGCCATAAGGCCCAATTTTATCACACCTAAATTTTTCGCTTCTGGGTGAGATGTTGTATGAAAAATGGGAGATATAAATATAATATCTGCTTTAATATTAATGCTTTTTCGTATATCTATAGCGCCATGAGCTGACATTGATATTAATTTTTTATTTATTAAGAATGAAGAATTAAGCCATGAAGGTAAATGGGCCCCGTCAATATTGCTATGGCTCTTATGTCTTCCCGAAACCAAGACAGTATGTACTTTGCGTTTTTTTAAATTAATTATATTCTTTATAATTTTTTCTTTATTTTTATTGTTATAGCTTCTAATTAATATTCCTGAATTAAATGGAAGCTTTCTAGATATGTCTAGGGGGTTTTTAGTTTTAACAGTGTCTGTTAAAAACCAAATATAAGGAATTTTTATTTTTTTATAGCTTTTACTATAATAATTTTGTTTTTTTGAATTTATAGATATGTATCTAGAAGTAATAATAAATTTTTTTTTAATCATTTCTTTAATATATAGTATAGTTAATTATAAATTAAACAATAACAATTTTTAGCCGCAAGAAAGACTTTAAATGATTAAAAACAATAATGTTTTAAAAAATTTAAAAGCTATAAAAAAAGAAATTGGAAATGCTTCTAAATTATCCCAATTAAAAAAAAAAATTAACTTAGTTGCAGTAAGTAAAACAATAGACCCTTATTTTATTTGTCAAGCAGCTGAATCAGGCCAGGTTTCTTTCGGTGAAAACAAAGTTCAAGAAGCGCTTCATAAATGGCCCCAAATTAAAAAAAATTATCCTAAAACTATTTTACATATGATTGGACCTTTACAGTCAAATAAGGTTAAAGATGCCATTAAAATATTTGATATTATAGAAACAGTGGATAGAGAAAAAATAGCCATTGAATTAAAAAAAAATATGGATAAATACAGTATTTTTCCCCAATTGTATGTTCAAGTTAATATTGGAGAAGAAAAACAGAAATTTGGTTGTAGCCCATCTGAAACAAAAAGATTTATTGATAATTGTAAAAACTACGGACTTAAGATTGAAGGAGTTATGGGGATACCTCCTCAAGGAGAAGAGCCGGCACCATATTTTGCTTTGTTATCTAATATTGCTAAGGAGTCTAATATAGTAAATATTAGTATGGGAATGAGCAAAGATTTTGAAACTGCAATTTATTTAGGCGCAACTTCAATAAGAATAGGAACTAGAATTTTTGGAGAACGAGAATACAATAAAAAAGATATAACATAATGAGAAAAGAGTTTTATGATGTATTAGTGTGTAGTGCGGATCCCATAATTACTAAGGCATTAGCTTCAATAATTTGCGCAATTAATGGTCGGCCAATTTTATTGAAAGATTATTCTGAAATAAAAAATATTAATTTAAAAAACATTACTGCTATATTTGTAAACGACATAGTTTTATTCAAAGATAAAAAAGTAGATATAAAAACTGTTTATAATAAACATAAAACAAGGATACCTATTTTATGTTTAGTTGAAAATTTATCTGATAAAGATTCTTATGACTCTTTATTGCATTTTTATCAAAAGCCTATTGATAAAGTTACATTAAAAAATGCTCTAGAGCCTTACTTAGACTATTCTAATCATGAAAAAGAGAGCCCTTTAATTAAAATAGGTAAATTTAGTTTTAATAAAAATCTTAATACTTTAACAGACAATAACAACCAAACAATTACACTTACTAATTTAGAGGCAAAGTTACTTTTAATACTATTTAAAAATATAAATAAAACCATGGAGGAAGAATTTTTGCTTAAACAAGTTTGGGGATACTCCTCAAACGCAAATTCAAATACAATTAAAACACATATATGGAGGTTAAGAAAAAAACTTTCTAATACTAATGATACCATGTTTAGCTTAGAAACTTCAAAAAAAGGATATATGCTTAAAATAAAGAGTTATTAGGCAAGTTAATTTCTATATTTTTGTTTTCTTATTATTTTATCTTTGCTAAATGGCCCATGCCATACTTTGCCGCTTACCCTCTCAGCTTCTGAAAGAGAAAATATATCTGGGCTTAGATAATTTTTATTCGTATTTAATATTTCAGTAATTTTAACTATAATTTTTTTATTTTTATTGTCATATATTGTCCACCCCTCAATTTTAAATGGATCTAATGAAGCATATAAAAAAATTGGAGCACTAAATTGATTGGATTTGTTTTTCATCAAAATTTCATAAACAATATAATACTTTCCATTTAAAGAAGACTTTTTTATACTTTTTACAAAACTATTGGCTTCTAAATTATTAATATCTGAAGTTATGTGAATATTCTCTGCAGATAAAATATTCCATGGGCCATCATTAGATAAACTAGTAATAATATCGTCTTTAGCTTTATAAAGGATTAAATAAAAAGAATTCGCGATAATGATTAAATCATTATGGCCTTCATACTCTATTCTAATTTTGTTGGGTTTGGCGATTTGCATCCATCCTATTTCTTTATCCGTATCTTGGCTTTTTTGTTCGAAGATAAATGCTAGATTATTAATAGAATTCAAGTAATTTTCTAAGAGTTTTAAATCCATTTCTTGCTCAGAAGAATAGCTATATTTGCTATATAATAATAACATTACTAATAAGGAAATATTAATTAGTTTTTTTTGTATAAACATATACTCTTATCTCTTATTTAGCAGAACTTCACGTTTACCTGTCTGGCTTGCAGGAGAAATCATATTTTCTGCTTCCATAATGTCAATTATTCTAGCAGCTCTATTATAACCAATTTGAAGATGTCTTTGCAGGAAGCTTGTTGAGGCTTTCTGTTCTCTTGAAACTAGTTCTACAGCTTGATCAAATAAAGGGTCTTTAGTTTTAGTTTGTCCTGGTTCAACATCAGAGTCTTCATTATCTTGTGTAATTTCAAAGACATAATCTGGCGAGCCTTTGCTTCTTAAAAATGAAGCAACTTTATCTACTTCTTGGTCAGAAACAAAAGGACCATGTATTCTTTGAACTTGACTTGCTGATTCCATAAATAGCATATCGCCTTTACCTAATAATTGTTCTGCCCCTTGTTCTCCTAATATTGTTCTACTATCTATTTTGCTGGTTACTTGAAAGCTAATTCTGGTTGGAAGATTAGCTTTTATTGTGCCTGTAATTACGTCCACTGAAGGTCTCTGAGTCGCCACGATAAGATGAATACCTGCTGCTCGTGCTTTTTGAGCTAATGCCTGAATAGACATTTCAATATCTCTTCCTGATGAAAGCATTAGGTCCGCCATTTCATCTATTACTATAACTATATTAGGAAGTATTTCTGATGCTAATTCGTGTTTTTCTATAATTGGTTTTCCACTATTTGGATCAAAGCCTGTTTGAAACGATTTAGTTAAGATTTGTCCTTTCTCTTTAGTTTTTATAATTTTACCATTATAACTATGAATACTTCTGACCCCAAGTTCTGACATTAAACGATATCTATTATTCATTTCTTGAACTGCCCATTTTAAAGCCACAACAGCTTTTCTTGGTTCAGTTACTACGGGGTGTAAAAGATGAGGTATATCTTCGTATACAGACAATTCTAACATTTTTGGGTCTATCATAATAAATTTAAGTTTATTAGGGCTCAAAGTATATAATAATGAAATAATCATTGCATTTACCGCAACCGATTTTCCTGAACCTGTTGTTCCTGCAACAAGTAAATGGGGCATCTTGGCTAAATCAGTAACAATAGGGCTTCCAGCAATATCTCTTCCAAGCGCAAGAGGCAAGTCATTTTTCTCTTCAAAGGCTTTTGAGCTTAGCAATTCTCTTAGAAAAACAACCTCTCTATCTTCATTGGGCAGCTCTATTCCAATAGCATTTCTGCCAGGAACTACAGCGACCCTTGCAGAAACGGCACTCATGGAGCGAGCAATGTCATCTGATAGCCCAATAACCCTGCTTGATCTAACTCCAGGCGCGGGCTCTAATTCGTATCTGGTTACCACAGGACCAGATTGTATTCTTCCTATTTCTCCCCTAATTCCAAAATCGTCTAAAACATTTTCTAACATTCTGGCAGTATTTTCTAATTGCTCTTCATTATTTTTATATTCTTTTCTTCTTGCTGGTTCTGATAATAATTCAAGGTGAGGCAAAGCAAATATTGTATTTTCTTCTAAATCTAGTTCTAATTCCTTTTGTTTTTCTTTTTCTGCTCTGTAACCAAGGTTAGGCATTTTTTTCTTTGAAAAACTTTTTTTAGAAACTTTCAATTTTTTCGAAATCTTATTTTTATGAATAAATATTTCTGTTAACTTTTTTGTATATATATAAAAATTTTGAAAAACATTCTTTATAAGAAATGAACCACTTTTAAATAATACTCTTAAAAGGATATTATATATCTTAAATTTTATATCTAAAGAACCTAGAAATAAGAATATGCCAATTATGATTCCTGATATGCTTATTATAAATTTTTTACTATCTATATTTATTATTTGTTCTAGATAAAAATAAAGTTTAGATGTTAAAAGGCTTAATTGTCCACCATCTTGTCCTAAATTTTTTAAGCCACCAGCAATTAATAATATTCCAATAAAAATTATTATAGTTTTCATAAAAAAATATTTGATTTTTTCATTATTAAATATTCTATAACCTGAAATAAAAGGAAATAATGGTAATATCCAACCTGCTTTACCTGTCCAATAAGCAGTTACTCCATTAAACCAAGAACCTATAATAAAAAATAGTTTTATATTCTCTTTAGGGGTGGAAAGATAAGGATTTCCATAATCTTGAAATTCAAAAAAGTACAAAGAAAAATATAAAAATAAAGCAAATAATATTAAAATAATACCAACTATTTGATATATTTTATATTTAATCCATTCATAAACCCCATCTCTATTTCGTATTATATTTTTTTCTTTAATATTTTTCATTTTTGATATTTACTTAATAAAGAAGAGATGTCTTTGAGGGCAGCCTTTGTTTCTTTAATGTTGGAAATTAAAGCAATCCTAATATATGCCTTAGAGCTGTTTAATTTAGATAAATAGGCACCAGGCATAACTTTTATTTTTTTTTCTTTCCATAACATTTTTGTTATTTTTTCTCCGTTGCCAACTTTTAACCAGAGATAAAAACCACCACTAGGTAAATAAAAATCTTTATGGTTTTTAAAAATTTCCTTAGCAAGCTTAAATTTTTTAATATAAATTTCTCGGTTTATTTTGGAATGTTCATCATCATTCCATAAAGCTGTAGCAACTTCCTGAATAGGTATAGGTTGTTGTCCTGCACAATAATGCCTAAGTTTTTTAAAGTTTTGAATTAGACGTTTGTCACCAACTGCAAAGCCTGACCTTATTCCTGGAACATTGGAACGTTTTGATAAAGAATGAAAACTAACAATATTTGATAAATCTGTATTTAATTTTTGACAGGCCTCCAAAACTCCTATGGGAGGATTATTTATGTATATATCTGTATAACATTCATCTACTATTAATATAGCATTATACTTTCTAGCTAAAGAAATTAGGTTTTCCCAATGATTTATTTTGAGGGCTGTACCTTCTGGATTTGAAGGAGAACAGACATAAATAATTGAAGTTCTCATTAATATTTTTTTATCGATACTAGCAAAGGAGGGAATAAATCCATTTTTTTTAATAGAAGGCACAAAAATTGGTTCTGCCCCACTAATTCTACATGCCCCTGCATAGACTTGATAAAAAGGCTCTGGTATAAGCATTGCGGGCTTCTTCTTATTTTTTTTTGACGGACTAAGAGCTAAAGCTACATTAAAGAGCCCCTCTCTTGTCCCTGCTAATTGTAATATATTTTCTTTATAATCAAGAAAGTTTTTAGAAAGTTTAAACCTTCTATTAAGCCAGTTTATAGATGCTATATTTAACTTTTCCATTCCTAACGTAGGAGGGTATTTTCCCCAACCAGAATAATTTTTGTTAATTATGTTTTTAATAAATTTTGGAGGATTATGTTTAGGCTCTCCAATAGAGAGAATGATTTCTTTTCGACCTATTGGGGCTTTTATATCTTTTAATAAGTTATTAAGCCTTTGAAAGGGGTAGTCATTAAGTAATTTTAAATTTTCATTAATATTAATCAATTTATTATTCATATAATTTTTTCTAACTTGATTTTTCTTAATTTAATATAGCTGTGTATTTTAGTTAGGTCTACACTATATACCAAGTCTGTATATATTCAGTGTTTTTCTTGTCATATTATTTGCTGTATTTATATAAATATAGTATATTTGCTTAATATTTAAACATTAAAAATCTTTAGTGGCCGTTTTTTAAGCTTTTAAAGATATTAGATTGGGGGGAAAATGGTTGGTGCAGATACAGCTTGGATACTAACTTCTACGGCTTTGGTTCTTTTAATGACATTGCCAGGGTTAGCATTATTTTATGGAGGCTTGGTTAGAGCTACAAATATTATTTCTGTCATAATTCAATGCTTTGCAATTGCTTGCTTAGCCTCAATAATTTGGCTAATAGCAGGATATAGTTTATCTTTTTCTGGGAGCGGCGCTTATATAGGCGATTTATCAAAAGTATTTTTAAGCGGAGTAGGAACGGCTACCGAAGCAGGTAATTTACCAGAAAATGTATTCTTTATGTTCCAAATGACTTTTGCAATTATTACACCAGCATTAGTAGTAGGTGCATTTGTAGAAAGAATAAAATTTTCTGCGGTTTTATGGATTTCAGGACTTTGGCTTATACTTGTTTATGCTCCAGTTACGCATTGGATTTGGGGCGGTGGCTGGCTTGCTCAGATGGGCATACAAGATTTTGCAGGAGGATTAGTCGTACACTTGAATTGTGGAATGGCAGCTTTAGTAATTGCTAAAATGTTAGGTTCCCGAAAGGGTTTTCCCAACGACGTTAGGCCCCCACATAGTCCAGTACTAGTTTTTGTTGGAGCAGCGATGTTATGGGTTGGCTGGTTTGGTTTTAATGGAGGGTCAGCTCTAGCTGCAGATGGTGTGGCAGGAATGGCTATTACAGTTACTCATATATCTGCTGCTACCGCAGCTTTAACCTGGATGTTTATTGAGTGGATGTCACATGGTAAGCCTACATTAGTTGGAATTGCGACTGGCGCAATAGCTGGTTTAGCAACAATTACTCCTGCATCAGGTTTTGTAGGTCCCATAGGCGCTTTAATAATAGGCTTTTTAGCAGGTGTTATTTGTTACAAAATGTGTAGTATAATTAAGAACCAGTGGAATATAGATGATGCTCTAGATGTTATGGCTGTTCATGGTGTAGGCGGAGTTTTAGGAATATTATTGACGGCACCTTTAGGCACTTTAGCTTTTGGAGGGTTAGGTTTATCAGACCAGTCAGTTGGAAATCAATTTATTACTCAATTTATTGGCGTTATAGCTGTAGGTTTATGGTGTTTAATTATTACATGGTTAATAACATTAGTAGTTAAAAAAACTATTGGTTTAAGAGTAAATGATGACGAAGAAACTGAAGGCCTAGATACTTCTATTCATGGAGAAAAAGGATATAATTAGTTAATTAATATTTTTATAAAAGGGAGACGTTTTTTTTGCTCCCTTTTATTTAATAATATTAAATATAGTTTCTGCAAGGTTAAGTAACTCTTCATCCTTATTTAGAGCTTTACACAACATAATTCCAATAGGAAGTTTTTCTGGAAGAGGTAGGCTTATTGCACATAAACGTAAGGAGTTAGCAATTCTTGTATTTCTTAAAGCTAAACTATTAAAGCTATCATATGTTTTTGAATCATTTTTTACTTTTTCTATAGTTGGAGGTAAAATTGGAATAGTGGGCATTAAAATTGCATCATAATTATCTATAGAATTATGAAGACTTTTTGAGAGTATTTCTTCAGCATTATAAATAGAATTTAAAGAGCTTTTTGGCATACCTTTTCCTCTTAACATTCTATTATGAACATCTTTATCCATTATTGATCCAAATTTATCCACCAAGTTTTTCCACTCTAAATAGGCCTCTGCTATTGTAGTTCCTCCATTATGTTCAGCAAGTAACTTATGCATTTCTTCTATTTCATAAACTTCTTTTTCAACAATATTTATGCCTGCTTTAGACAAACTAACAAAAGCTTCTTCACACGCTTTCTCTATTTTATCGTCTATATCTATCCAAGGCATTCCTCTAACTACTAATATATTTATTTTATTATGTTTAATTTTTTCAAAATCTAAATAAGGGCTATTTGTAAGAATAGAAAATATTAGGCTTGCATCCTTTATGCTTCTTGTTAAGGGGCCAACTGTATCATAAGATATAGCTAATGGGCTTACTCCTTTTAGAGATATTCTGCCTATTGAAGTTTTAAGACCAATTAGCTTGTTCCATGCAGAAGGTATTCTAACTGACCCTCCAGTATCAGTTCCAAAACTTGCTGCACAAAGCCCGTTAGCTAAAGCTACTCCAGATCCAGATGAGGAACCTCCAGGAACGTGAGGTAAATCTTTCATAATTGCATTTTCTGGTGTTGTGAAATTACTGTTAGTTCCTATACCGCCTAATGCAAATTCTACTGTTGAAGTTTTTCCTAGCTGAACTAGGCCTGCTTTTTTAGCTAAGTTTACTACTTCAGCATCATTTTTAGCAGGATTATTATTTTTTAATATTCTTGACCCGCTTGTAGTTACGCATCCTTTAAAATCAAAAAGATCTTTCCATGCAACAGGAACGCCATCAAGAGGGCTTAAGGGACTATCTTCCAATAATCTTTTTTTTGATAAAGTTGCTTCACTAAGCGCCCTTTCTTTTGTTAAAAGAATATAAGGATTTGGTTTAGTAAAGGAATCTATTTCATTAAAATAAAAATTTACTAAATCTATAGGACAAATCTTTTTTTTATGTAAAAGTTGTCCTATATTATAAGCAGATAATGATTTTATATTTTCGGGTATTTGCATACTTAATATTGTCATATTATCTTTAAAAGATAAAACGATTTTATATATAGAGGAATATAAATTGCATACTGATATTATTATATGTGGAGGAGCTTTAGCAGGGATGACGCTTGCTCTTTCATTGCAAAAAAAGGGGTTTGATGTAGTAATAATTGACCCTAGAAGCTTGAAGGAAACATTAGAGCAAGACAAAAGAACTACTGCAATAGCTGAGGGGCCAAGAAAATTTTATGCTAATTTAGGCGTATGGAAAAAATTAGAAAATAAGGCTGAAGCTATTAAAACCATTTCTATATTAGATGGAAGCTCTTCAATTTCTCTAGATTTTGATTATAGAGATTTTGCCAGTAAAAATATACCTATAAATATTAAAAGCTTAGGCCATGTAGTTGAGAATTGTGATTTAATTAATCAAATTAATTTAAAAATAAACAATATAAAAACTTCAGGAAGCGTCAAAAGAATTAATTCAAAAGTTATAGACATTAAAGTAGATAAATTTCAAGCAAAAGTATTTTTAGAAAACTCTAATGATATTTCAGCAAATCTAATAGTAGCTGCCGATGGAAAGAACTCATTAATTAGAAAGTTGGCAGGGATTAAAGAGACAAAATCTATTTATAATCAAGAAGCATATGTTGCTCAAATATTGCATAAAAAAAACCATAATAATATTGCTTTAGAAAAATTCTTACCAGGAGGCCCTTTAGCTGTTCTTCCAATGAAAAAGTATAAAAACAATTATAGATCTGCTATTATTTGGTCTGATGATAAGGCAACTTCTAGAAGCAGGTTGAGAGCAAGTAAAACATCCCCAGAAATGATTTCTTATGAGTTAGAGCGCCATTGCTATAATTGGCTAGGAGATATTAAAATACAAGGCTTGCCAAATGTTTTTCCTTTAGAATTAATTAAACCAAAAAATATAGTATCAGAAAGACTTGTTCTTATGGGTGACGCTGCTCATTCTGTTCATCCAATTGCAGGGCAGGGGTTTAATTTAAGTTTAAGAGGTATGGAGAGATTTTCAGAAATGTGTTCTAAGAGAGTAGCTTTAGGATTAGATATAGGCAGTATTAAGTTTTTAAAAGAGTATGAGAAGTCTCGAAAAATAGATATCATAACATTAATAAATGCTACACATGGATTAAATGAATTATTTAGAAATTCAACACCATACGTAAAAGCTTTTAGAAGATTAGGATTATCTGCTGTAAATAAAAGTCCCTTTCTTAAGAGAGCTTTTATGAAATATGCAATGGGGGTTTAAATATTTGCAATCTTCGAAGCTCTTTTTAAATAATCTTTATAAAGCTCAAAATTGTTTTCAGCCATTTTTCTTAAATAAGACCACGAATATATTCCAGTATCATGTCCATCATCAAATATAATTCGAATTGCATAATTTCCTACTTTTTCAATATTAGTAATTGAGACTTTATTCTTATTTAGTATAGTTTTTTTTTCATTTGGGTTATGCCCCTGAACTTCTGCGGAGGGACTTTCTACTCTTAAGAGTTCTGCAGAAATTATACCTGTATAGTTATCAGAAAATTTAATATTTATGTCTTTATTTTTTTTATTATATATTATCGATTTTATTTTATACTTTTGAGCGTCTTTCATATTACTTAATTTTTCTCGCTTTATCTATAAGCATTATAGGGATGCCATCCTCTATTGGGAAAGCCAGCTTAGCTTTTTCGCTTATTAATTCTAATCTATTTTGATCATATTTAAGAGGCCCTTTAGTCAGAGGACAAACTAAAATATCTAGTAGATTTAAATCTATTTTTTGTTCTGATTTTTTCATTAGTATTTCCTATCTAATTAAGGTCTTTAGTTTCCCCTGCAGAGTATATTTTAAATAGAGTTATCAAAATATTTGCTAAATCATTTAAATCTTTGCTTTCTAGTAGTATTTGTTTTTCTCCAATACTAAAAGGACATGATTGTGCAAGAGAATTTATTAGAAGATTTATTGGTGCTTTCTCAATTACCTTCCAATCGGCATCTATTTTTTGAGAAGTAAAGTAAATTTTAAGCGAATTTAAAAAATCTTCTTTTAGTAATCTGTCTAAATTAAATGTAACGCTAGCTAGATCTAAAGCATATTTTTTAAAATCAATATTTGCAACTCTGTAGTCTTTGTTTGTTAATTCATGATTAATAAGTTGATATCTACAAATCCCTTTTAATTCTATTAGATATTTTTGATCTTTTAATTCCGAAAAGTGAATAATTTTTCCTACACACCCTATAGAATAAAGGTCTATTTTATCTTTAGAATTTGATTTAGGTTGAATCATTCCAATTAAACGATTATTAGAAATAGCATCTTCAGTCATATTTAAATATCTAGGTTCAAATATATTTAATGTCAGAGCTCCATTAGGCAACAATATACAATTTGATAAAGGAAATATTGGTATTTGTTTAATATCTAAAATTTCTTCTATCATTATGCAAAAATTATTGACGAAAGTTTAAGTCTAGTCTCTGAAGTAATAGGATCATCTTCTCCAAAAGCATCTAATAGCTCAACTATTTTTTTTCTGGCTTTGTCATCCTCCCAATTACGGTCTTTTTTTACTATAGTTAATAACTGTTCCAACGCCTCTGTTTTTTGGTTAGAAGCTAGATAGGCCTCAGCCAATTTAAATCTTAGTTCATGATTGTTTGGGTTAGCATTAACATCTGACAGAAATTCTTCAGGAGAACCTGCCATTTTATTATTTTTTTCTAATTCAGATAATGCTACCAGGCTTATTATATTCTTATCATTAAGCATATCTTCTTCAAGCCCTTCCAATAATTCTTTTACTTCATCACCTCTTTCCATTTTTAATAAACACTTCCCATAACCAGAAATAATTTTTGCATTGTTTGCCTCTTCAGACAGTAAGTTTGAAAAAGCGTTTAATGCAGATTCAAAATTTTCTTCATTATATAATTTTTCTGCCTCTTCTATAGCTTTCCTAAATTCTTCTAATTTATTTCCTCCGCTAGCTCCAATTACTTTATTTATAAATTTTTTAACTTCATTTTCTGGCATTGCACCTGAAAAACCATCTATGGGTTGCCCTTCATAAAAAGCATAAACTGTAGGTAAGGACTGAATTTGTAATTGCTGGGATAATTCTTGGTTTTTTTCTGTGTCAATTTTTACAAGCTTTAATTGCCCTTTATAGGACTTGACTAATGATTCTAAAATTGGAGTTAGCTGTTTACAAGGTGCACACCAGTCCGCCCAAAAGTCAACCAAAACTGGAATAGATTTAGAGGCCTCAATTACATCTGTATTGAATGAAGCTGTATCCGAATCAACTATAATATTTTCTATAGATTGATCAGAAGAAATTATCGAGTCATTATCATTCATAGTTAAACCTATCTTATTATATAATTATAATATTTTATTTTTATAGTAATTTAAATTAAAATTTAAGATTTATATATCATATATAGCTTTTTAAATAAGATTGACCAAAATAATAAAATATTTTATATAATGCACTTTATTTATAAGTAAATTTTATTAGTAAAATTTATGCGGGCGTAGCTCAGTGGTAGAGCACTTCGTTGCCAACGAAGATGTCGAGAGGTCGAATCTCTTCGCCCGCTCCAAGCAATATATCTTTTTATCTGGTATTATATGCTACATATTAAAAATATTTAATTATTTTAGGTATAGTATGATTTATTATAGAGTTATAACACTTTTATTTTTATCATTATCAGTGTCCTGTTCTTCTATATCTTCATATAAGATAATAAATAAAGAGGGGTTTGAGGAAGGGCAAGAAATAACGGAGCAAAGTAAATTTCTAGTTTCTTCCATGGCAAATGCTTCAAGGAAATTACATGATATTGCTTGGCCTATAATGATATCAAATCTAGATAGTTGTCAAAATTCTAAAATAAATGCGTTTGGACTTATG
>JAQWLZ010000063.1 GCA_029247025.1 Alphaproteobacteria bacterium
CTCATCTGATGCAACAAATATAGAATCATCAATAATTCGAGATGGTGATGAATATGTTATAAATGGAAGAAAATGGTGGACTTCTGGTGCTAATGACCCTCGATGTAAAGTTTTTATCTTTATGGGAAAATCAGATCCTAAGAATCCAGATAGGCATAAACAGCAGTCTATGATAGTTGTTCCAGCAGATTCAAAAGGTGTAAAAGTACTGCGTCATTTGCCAGTTTTTGGTTTTGATGATGCACCTCATGGTCATGGTGAAGTATTATTTGAAAATGTTAGGGTTCCTGCAAAAAATATATTATTAGGTGAAGGACGAGGTTTTGAGATAGCACAAGGTCGCCTAGGACCTGGCCGAATTCATCATTGTATGAGGCTAATTGGAGTTGCTGAGGTGGCATTAGAAAAAATGTGTAAAAGAACGAAAGAAAGAGTGGCATTTGGTAAGGCTGTATCAGAGCAATCTGTCACCCAGGAACGCATTGCAGAATCGAGAATAATGATTGATCAATGTAGACTATTAACTTTATATGCTGCACATAAAATGGACATTCATGGAAATAAAGAGGCCCGAAAAGAAATAGCTATGATTAAAGTATCTGCTCCTAATATGGCATGTAAAATTATTGACTGGGCAATACAAGCTCATGGAGCAGGCGGAGTTTCTAATGATTTTGGTTTATCTAAAATGTATGCTCAATCTAGAACTTTAAGATTAGCAGATGGTCCAGATGAGGTTCATCGTAATCAAATAGCTAGATTAGAACTAAAAAGGCATAATTAATAGGACTTAATTTATGAAAAATAAATATGTTCTTAATTTAGAAGATATACCTGTTAAGAAAGCTCATATGTTTAATATAAGCAAATTGAATGATTTCTTAACAGGTAAATTAGATGGATTTTATGGAATAAGTAAGGTGGGTCAGTTTAATGCTGGTCAGTCTAATCCAACTTTTGTAATAGAAGATTCGGCTAATAAAAGATACGTTCTAAGAAAAAAACCGCCGGGAAAATTATTGCCCTCTGCCCATGCAGTAGATAGAGAATTCAAAGTTCAGAAAGCTTTATATAATACTGATGTTCCAGTACCCAATATGTATCTTTATTGTGATGATCAGACAGTTATTGGTACTGAATTTTATATTATGGAATATTTAGAAGGCAGAGTATTTGAGGACACAACTTTACCTGGACACTCTCCTCAAGATAGAACTTTGATATATAATAGTATGAACGAAACCCTAGCCTCTTTGCACAAAGTAAAACCTAAAGATGTTGGTTTAGAAGATTTTGGAAGACCAGGAAGTTATTTTCTACGACAACTAAAAAGATGGTCTCAACAATGGGAATTATCTAAACAACAGGATATTCCAGAAATGCCTTTATTAATTGATTGGTTATCAAATAATATTCCTGAGAGCGATGAGACAACAATTGTTCATGGCGATTATAGGTTAGGTAACTTAATTTATGATTTAAATGAACCTAAAGTAATCGCTGTATTAGATTGGGAGTTATCTACTTTGGGTCATCCTCTTGCAGACCTAGGTTATAATTTAATGCTTCATGAAGAAGACTCAGATGTGCGATCTGGTTTTAGTTTAAAGAATTTAGATTTGGTAAAACTAGGTATACCAACAAAAGATTACTTGGTAAAAAAATATTGTGAAATGGTAAATAGAGATGTTGTAAATCCAAATTATTATATAGCCTTTTCCATGTTTAGGAACGTAGCTATATTAGAAGGAGTTTTAGCTAGGGGAAGAGCAGGAAATGCTTCTTCTTCTTTGGCTGAAGAAAAAGGAGCTTTAGGAAAGCCTATTGCTAAAATAGCTTGGGATTTAGTTCAACATAGTAAATTAGATTAATTATTTCTATATCTTAAGTTTTCTCTAGATAAATCAGATATTTTATTGCATCCCATAAGCTTCATATCACGTTCGATTTCATTTTTAAAATTACCTAAAGCTTTTTCAACAGCAGGTTGGCCTCCACCACCTAAAGCGTAAAGATAATATTTTCCTCCTGAACAACATTTTGCTCCAACTGATAGAGCTTTTAATACATGTGTTCCTCTTTGAATGCCTCCGTCACATATAACATCAAGTTTATCACCAACAGCATCTACTATTTCAGCTAATTGATCGAATGGGCTTCTGGAACCATCTAATTGTCTTCCTCCATGATTGGATACCATGATGGCTGTTGCCCCAATATCTACGGCTTTTTTAGCATCTTCTACACTCATAATACCTTTTAAACAAAAATGTTTTCCCCATTTCTTATTTATTTCTTCTGCATCTTTCCAGTTCATAGTTTGGTCTAACATATTTGTGAAATAATCTCCGACTGAAATAGCTATATTTGTTCCTGCATTTACGAACTTAGATAATTGAGGTAAATCAAATTTTTCATGAGTAAAATAATTTATTGCCCACATTGGGTGACTAGCAAAACTAATTAAACTTTTTAATGTTAACTTTGGTGGGCTCGTAAAGCCAGTGTGCAAATCTCTTTCTCTGTTTCCTCCAGTTATAGTATCAACAGTCAAAGCAATTGCTTCATAATTTGCTTCTTTACATAGATCTATCATATGGTTATTTAATCCCTTATCTTTATGATAGTATAATTGGAATAGTTTAGGAGAAGATATTTCCTTACTCATTCGCATTATATCAACAGTTCCTAATGAAGATAAACCTGACATCGTTCCAAATTTTTCTGCTGCTCTTGCAACTGCCAGTTCCCCTTCATGATGAAATAATCTTTGTAACGCCGTTGGAGAACAAAATAGAGGCATATCCAGTTTTTGTCCCATTACAGTTACAGACATATCTATATCCTTAACCCCCGCTAATACATTTGGGACTAAATCACATTCTTCATATGCCGCAGTATTTCTATTTTTCGTGATTTCATCATCAGCCCCTCCATCAATATAATGAAATATTGGACCAGGTAGTTTACTTTTTGCTAAATCTCTAAAGTCTTGTGTATTGTGACAATCTTTAATTTTCTTAAAAATCATTTTATATTTTACCTTTATTATATTTAGATATTACTTAGTATAATTTTTAATTAAATTCCATATATATAATACAGAACTTTTTATTTCGGAGCCATTCTAAGTGAACCGTCTAATCTTATAGTTTCTCCATTTAACATTTCATTTTCATAAATATGTTTTACTAAGGCTCCATATTCATTCGGCTGTCCAAGACGATGGGGATGCAATGTTGAGTCAATAAGAGATTTTTTAGCTTCTTCTGGTAATCCTGCAAGGAGAGGTGTTTCAAAAAGACCAGGAGCTATAGTATTAACTCTTATTCTTTGACGAGCTAATTCTCTAGCTATCGGAAGCGTCATACCTATAATTCCTCCTTTTGAAGCTGAATATGCTGCTTGTCCAATCTGTCCGTCATACGCTGCAATAGAAGCTGTATTTATAATTACTCCTCTACTTTCATCACTTTGAGATTCGTTATGTTGCATAACATTTGCTGCAGCTTTTAATGTATTAAATGTTCCAATTAAATTTACATTAATTATTTTACTAAATAGATTAAGAGGACAAGTGCCTTCTTTATTTAAAACTTTACTAGGACTTCCTATTCCTGCACAATTTACAGCTAAGTTTATAGGGCCAGTCTTTTTTACAATTTCTGAGAAGTTATCTGATACTAACTTTTCATCAGTTATATCAATATTAATGTAATTACAATTAGAGCCTAATTTCTCTGCTTTTTTAATACCTAGGTCATTTTGTATATCTATGATGGTAACTTTTCCTCCATTATTAATAATAATGTCAGCTGTTGCTCCTCCTAGACCGCTTGCTCCTCCTGTAATAACAGCGTTACAATTATTTAATTCCATAATGGTTCCTTTCTATAATTTAAGAAGAAAATTGTTCATTAATAAACTTTTCTTCAAGACTACTTTCAGTGTCAAATAATAGTTTGAATGATAATTTCGTTGATAGTTTTATATTAACTGATTTTACATTCCTTACTTCTAGGTTTCCTGCAGTTGCGCTTACACCTCTAGTTTTAGGTTCCTTAACAATAAAATTTACTGAAGAAGTTTTAGGTAACAATGCTCCTCTCCATCTTCTAGGCCTAAATGCACATATAGACGTTAATGAGAGCAATTTTGAATTTATAGGTAAAATAGGACCATTGGCTGAGAGATTATAAGCTGTGCTGCCTGCAGGCGTTGCTAACATAACACCGTCACATACTAGTTCATTGAGGCGCTTTTTGTTGTTAACATTAATTATTACTTTTGCAGTCATCCTAGATTGTCTTAATAAAGATACTTCATTAATTGCTATTCCCTTATATTTTTTTTCATTAATATCGAGAGCTTCCATTTCTAAAGGTGAGATCTTAGTCAGAACTGCATTATTAATTCTTTCTACGAGGTTTTCCTTTGAATAAGTATTCATTAAAAAACCGATAGTGCCTCTATTCATACCATAGATTGGAATTTTTTTAACACCATAAGTTTCTATTACATTAAGTAGGAGTCCATCACCACCTAATGCTACAATGATATCTGCTTGATCAACATTTGTATTATTATATTTTTTAGATAATTCTTTTAACGCTTTTTGAGCTTCTTTTGAATTTGATGCAATAAAAGCGATTTTATTAAATTTCATTTTAAATTAAACCGTATTTTTTTGATTATAATGATATAAGAAAGTTAGCACTTAATAAATTAAGTTTAAAGATAAATTTATCCGCCTGTTACACTCATATGTCTTTTGACTGCTGGCCCAGAAGATCTTCGACTAATTTCAAAATCATGACCTTTAGGTTTTCTAGAAATAGCCTCTCTAATAGCTTCTTCTAACTCGATACCTGTTTTACCTTGTTGTAACTCTTTTCTTAAATTAGCTGAATCGTCTTGACCAAGGCACATATAAAGCATTCCAGTACATGTAAGCCTCACCCTATTACAGGATTCGCAAAAATTATGTGTAAGAGGTGTTATAAACCCAAGCCTTCCTCCAGTTTCTTCTATTTTTACATATCTTGCTGGACCTCCAGTTTTATATTCACTTTCTGTTAGAGTAAACTTTTCTCTTAGTTTAGCTCTAACCATAGATAGAGGTAAATATTGGTCAGTTCTATCTTCAGTGATTTCTCCCATTGGCATAGTTTCTATTACTGTAAAATCATGCCCTTCATTATGTGCCCATTCTATCATGCTCTGTAATTCATTTTCATTAACACCTTTTAAAGCTACAGCGTTAATTTTACATTTTAATCCTGCCCTAGTTGCAGATTTAAGACCATTTAAAACTTTTTCTAAATCACCCCATCTAGTAATTTTCTTGAAAAGTTCGGGGTTTAATGTATCTATAGAAACGTTTACTCTTCTTACTCCATAATCATATAATTGTTCAGAAAACCTTGATAACTGACTTCCATTAGTAGTTAAAGTTAATTCCTCAAGTCCTGAACCTATTTTTGATCCAAGAGATTTTATAAGAGTTAGTACGTTCTTTCTTACTAATGGTTCTCCGCCTGTGAGTCTAATTTTTTTAGTACCAAGATTTATAAAAGAAGCACAAAGTGTCTCTATCTCTTCAAGAGATAGCACATCAGCTTTTGGAAGAAAAGTCATGTTTTCTGCCATACAATAAACACACCTAAAATCGCATCTATCAGTTAGTGATACTCTTAGGTAAGATATAGCTCTTCCAAATGGATCTATTAAAGGACTACTATCTTTATTTATTTTATCAAACGGTTTATCTAACATACAAACACCAAATCTAAATCATTATATGGTTATATACCACTGTATATAATGGATCAAGAATTACTTTCAATATATATTTTTGTTATATATAATAAACTTTCTAATAATTAAGAAATAATTATAAAATGGATAAAGCTTCAAATAATAAAAAATATAACTGGCCTTATAATATTTATGAAGTTTTTAAAGATAATAAAATTAAGCAAATAGCTTATGTTCCCGATGCAGGTCATAAAGATCTAATTGATTACTGTGAAAATGATAAAAATATAAAGATGATTAGCTTAACTTCTGAAGAAGAAGGGGTAGGCTTACTAGCGGGGGCATGGCTAGGTGGAGAAAAGGGTGCTTTATTAATGCAATCAAGCGGAGTAGGGAATTGTATCAATTCCATAGCTTCAATAACAAGAGCATGTGACTTTCCTCTTCTTATGTTAGTGACTATGAGAGGTGAATGGAATGAGTTTAACCCATGGCAAGTTCCGATGGGTAAAGCAACAGCAAAAGTATTAGAGGCCTTAAATGTAAATGTTACAAGGTGCGAGAAAATTGATGATGTTTCTGAAACTATAAACGCTATGCTAGGATTAGCATATAAAACTAATTCTATTAATGCGGTTTTATTATCTCAAAAACTTATTGGTGCAAAGGATTTTTAGGACTAAATATGCCAAAATTTAGATTAAATAGACGATATGTGATTAGTGCATTATTGAAACAACGAGAAGATACCCTTGTAGTTAATGGTTTAGGGGGAACTTGTTGGGATATAGCTTCTTTAGGAGATAATGATTTTAATTTTTATGTTTGGGGTGGAATGGGCAATGCATGCATGATTGGTTTAGGGTTAGCGTTAAGTCAGCCCAAAAAAAAAGTAATAGTAATAACTGGTGATGGAGAAATGCTTATGGGAATTGGATCTTTAGCTACAATAGCATTAAAACAACCTAAAAACCTATCTATAGTAGTATTTGATAATGAGTTGTATGGAGAAACAGGTTCCCAAAAAACACACACTGCCTATAGCACTAATTTATCAAAAATTGCAATTGGTTCCGGTATAATTAATTCATCAATTATTACAACTAAAGCAGATTTATTATTACTATGTTCAAAAATTCATCAAATTAAAAATTTGAGTTTTTCTGTAATTAAAATTAATCAAGAGCAAGAAGAAATAGTTTTACCTATTAGAGAAGGAGCCTATATTAAATCGCGCTTCAGGAAAGCCTTACTTGGTGAAAAAATATTATTAGAATAGCTAAAATATTTGTATATAATAAAAGAAATTATAAACTTAGGATGATTGAAGGAAAGAAGTATTGACTGAAAACAATAGAATTTCTAGTATTAATAGTCTCAATGGTGATCAGTGGGAAGATATTAGATCCGGTGTTATAACTTTATGTAGTAATTTTCCTGGTGAATATTGGAGAAGCTTAGATAGTAAAAGAGAATATCCTGAAGAATTTGTTAAGGCATTAACAGATGCTGGTTACTTAGCTTGCTTAATACCGGAAGAGTATGGAGGATCAGGTTTACCTATTCAAGCAGCATGTATTATTCTTGAAGAAATACAAAGATCAGGGGGGAATGGAGCTGCTTGCCACGCACAGATGTATATAATGGGTGCTCTACTTAGACATGGTTCTAAGGAACAAAAAGATAAATATTTACCAAAAATTTCTTCTGGTGAATTACGTTTACAAGCATTTGGAGTAACTGAACCGGATGCAGGAACTGATACATTATCTATTAGGACTAAAGCAGAAAAAACAAAAACTGGTTATATTATCAATGGACAGAAAGTATGGACAAGCAGAGCTGAGTATTCGGATTTAATGTTACTTCTAGCAAGAACTTCCTCTAATAAAAACATAAAAAGAACTGAGGGCTTATCTTTATTTATTATAGATATGCAAAAAGCAAAAAATAATGGTCTCACTATTAAACCAATAAGAACTATGATTAATCATGCAACTACAGAAGTATTTTTTGATGATTTAGAAATACCTTTTGAAAGCCTAATAGGTTCAGAAGGTAAAGGTTTTAAGTATATATTAGACGGAATGAATGCTGAACGTATTTTAATAGCAGCTGAATGCGTTGGAGATGCAAAATTTTTCTTAGATAAAGCTACAGAATACGCATCTTCAAGAGAGGTATTTGGTAGACCTATTGGACAGAACCAAGGTATACAATTTCCAATTGCCAGAGCTTATGCTGAAATGGAAGCATCTGCATTAATGGTTGATAGAGCTGCACAATTATTTGACAATGGTATTTCTTGTGGTGCTGAGGCAAATATAGCAAAACTATTATCTTCAGAGGCTTCTTGGAAAGCCGCAGAATCTGCTATGCAGACGTTTGGAGGTTATGGTTTTGCGGAAGATTATGATATAGAAAGAAAGTATAGAGAAACAAGGCTATATCAAACTGCTCCTATATCAACAAACTTAATTTTAGCATTTATAGCTCAAAATATTCTAGGGCTTACGAGATCTTACTAGGAGAAAATATTAAAAATGTTAGAAGGAATATTAGTAGTATCATTAGAGCAAGCGGTAGCTGCACCATTATGTTCTTTAAGGCTTGCAGAAGCTGGAGCAAGAGTAATAAAAATCGAGAGAACTGAGGGAGATTTTGCTAGACACTATGATAAAGATGTAAAAGGTAATAGTGCTTATTTTGTTTGGTTAAATAGAGGTAAAGAATCTTTAGTAATAGATATAAAAAATACTAAAGATTTAGCACTTCTAAAAAAAATAATTTCTTCTGCAGATATATATATTCAGAATTTAGCTCCTGGAGCTGCAGAAAGAGCAGGATTGGGCTCAAAATATATGAGAGCTTCAAATAAGAAATTAATTACTTGCGATATTTCTGGCTATGGTCAAACCGGTCCATATAGAGATATGAAAGCATATGATTTATTAGTACAAGCAGAAACAGGTTTATGTAGTGTTACAGGAACTGCAGAAGAAGAAGGAAGAGTAGGAGTTTCAGTATGTGATGTTGCATGTGGAATGAATGCACATTCTTCAATTTTACAAGCTTTATATAATAGAGAAAAAACAGGTGAAGGTAGTGCAATAGAAGTTTCATTATTTGACGGTATGGCAGATTGGATGAATGTTCCCTATCTTCAAACCGTATATGGAAGTAGGTCTGTTGAAAGAGTTGGTTTGTCTCATCCCTCTATTGCACCTTATGGTGCATATATGACTAAATGCGGAAAAAAAATTTTAATATCTATTCAGAATGAGAGAGAGTGGGTCCAGTTATGCTCTTCTGTATTAATGCTTAAGGATTTATCAAAGGATGAAAGATTTAATAAGCCCACTTATAGAGTAAAAAATAGAACTGCACTTGATCAAATAATTGCTGATGAATTTATTAAGTATAATAAAGATATATTATTAGAACGTTTGAGAAAAGAAAGGATTGCTTGTGGAGTATTAAATTCTATTAATGATTTAGAAAATCATCCTCAGCTAAGAAAAGTTAAATGTATTATTGGGAATGAAGAAGTAGAACTAATAGCACCTCCATCTATAGTTAAAGGTGAAAAAAATAGGATTAGTAAAATTCCTAGTATAGGAGAAAATTCTATCGATATATGGAAAGAGTTTAATGAAAAGTAGTTCAGATATAAAGTCTTGGATAGGTAAATCTATCCAAAATGAGGATTATATTAGTGATTTTCCAATAAGAGCAATGGCTTCTGTATTTGATTACGACGGTGAAGATAATGGTGAAGTTCCATATGGATGGCATTGGTTATATTTTTTAAATTTACCTTTACAAAAAAATTTAGGCCCCGATGGACATGAAAAAAGAATAGGTTTTATGCCTCCTATAGATTTGCCTATTAGAATGTATGCAGGAGGAGAAATAAATTATTTTAAACCGCTATTAATTGGCGAGAAATTAAAAAAAACTTCAAGTATTATTTCAATTGAAAATAAAAAAGGTTCAACAGGTAATCTAACTTTTTTAAAAATTAAGCATGAAATTACTAATAAAAAAGAAGTCTTAATAAATGAAATTCAAAACTTAGTATATAGAGAAGATAGAAAATCTCAAAAAGCTAAATCTACTATTAGTATTAAAGCTCCAAATAATTTTCATTATGAAAAATCATGGGACACTTCTCCAGAAATGCTTTTTAGGTATTCAGCATTAACTCATAATACTCATAAAATTCATTATGACTTTCCATATGCTAAGGATGTAGAAGGTTATCCACAAATAGTGGTACATGGGCCCTTAATGGCAACTTTCTTATTAGACTTGATAAAAAATATAATTACAAATAAACAAAAACTTATTAAGTTTACATTTAAGTTAAAAAGCCCCGTTTTTGTTGGAGGCACTATTTTTGCTCAAGCTATTAAAACTAAAAATGGATTAGATCTTTGGATTAAAGATCAAAATGGTTACCAATCTTTAACTGCAGAGGCAGAAATTATTGACTAACCTTGCATATTAAATATTGAGTTTATATTTTTATGAGTATTTATAACAACATTCTTTAAACTTAACGACATTTCTAATATAGTATTTACGTAGAAGTATGCAGTTTCAATTTTATCATTTAAAAATTTATCTTCTTCATTATTTTTTAGTAAATTATGTGCTTTAATTGCGCTTTTAGCCATAATCCAAGCACCAAATATATTTCCACACATATCCAAAAATGGAGTGGCACCAGATGCAGCATTTCTTTTACTATTTTTCCACATATTTAGAAGTTCATCAGAAGTATTTTCAAGTAAATCAATAGCAAAAATAACCTTTTTTCCAATTTCTACTAATTTTGCTTCTTTAGTTTCTAAACATTCTTTTGCATCTTTTCTCATATCACATAAAAATCTTTTAAACACATTTCCATTATCTAGAGTAAGTTTTCTTCTTAATAAATCCAGAGCTTGAATCCCATTTGTACCTTCATATATAGGCAGTATTCTTGCATCTCTATAGTGTTGAGCTGCTCCTGTTTCCTCAATAAAACCCATTCCTCCGTGAACTTGAACACCAGTAGATGCAATTAATACTCCTTGGTCTGTACACCATGCTTTAACTATAGGAGTTAATAGGTCTAAATTTTCTTGAGCCTTAATTTTATCTTCTGAGGATAAAGCATTTTTTGATAGATCTAACTCATTTGCAGTGAATAATGATAGAGCGCGCATAGCTTCTATTCTAGATTTCATATCCATAAGCATTCGTTGAACATCAGGGTGATCAATGATAGCTACGGTTCCATCTTTAGAGCCATCTATAGAATTACCCTGTTGACGTGACATAGAGAAATTAAATGCTTGTTGGAATGCCCGTTCAGCAATAGAAACACCCTGAATACCTACATTTAGCCTAGCATTATTCATCATTGTAAACATAGCTTTAAGGCCTCCATGTTTTTCTCCAATTAATTCTGCGTTAGCTCCCTCATTATCTCCATAAGCTAATACACAGGTAGGACTTGCATTTGTTCCAAGTTTATGCTCAATAGATACAACTCTTATATCATTTTTTTCTAATGTTTTGCCTTCTTCATTTACTATATTTTTAGGAGATATAAATAAGGATATTCCTTTGCTGCCCTCAGGTGCATCAGGAAGTCTTGCAAGGACTAGATGAACTATATTCTCATTCATATCTTGGTCGCCATGAGTAATATATATCTTATTTCCATATAATTTATAATTATCATCATTAGGTACAGCTTTTGATTTTAGTAAAGCTAGGTCCGAACCTGCCTGAGGTTCTGTAAGATTCATAGTGCCTGACCATTCTCCACTTATCATTTTAGGTAAATATTTTTGTTTTTGTTCCTCTGTTCCATATGCTTCTATAACTTCAATTGCACCCTGAGTTAATAACATATTTAAAGAAAAACTCATATTAGCGGCATGCCAAATTTCGTTTAATCCGCCAACAATATTCCATGGCATTTCTTGTCCACCATATTTTTTAGACCCTGCAACTGAAGACCAACCTCCTTCAATATATTGCTTATAAGCATCTTTAAAACCTGGAGGCATTCTAACTAATCCATTTTCTAGGGTAATTCCTTTTTTGTCGCCAATAGAGTTTAAAGGGGCTAAAATGTTAGATGCGAATTTACCAGCTTCCTCAAATATTTGTTTCATCAAATCTGGATCAGAGTATTCATCATTTTCATTTTGGACTTCCGATTTAACATTTTTAAGTACAAATAAAATATCTTCAATTGGGGCATTGTATTCTTGCATATTATCTTCTTTCTAATTTTATAGCACTTTACCAGGGTTTAAAATATTCTTTGGGTCAAAAGTAGTTTTTATTGATTTCATTAAATTTATCTCAATTTCAGGATTATAAAACTTTAATTCTTCTCTTTTAAGTTTTCCTATTCCATGTTCAGCTGAAAAACTACCATCTAAGTCATTAACTATGTCAAAAACAATCTTATTTATACTTTCCCATTTATTAAGAAAATCTTCTTTGTTGCTTTTTTTTGGTTGGCTAATATTGAAATGTATATTGCCATCACCTATATGCCCAAATGCAACTACTCTAGACTCAGGCATGAATTTTACTACACTGTAGGTGGCGTCATTAATAAATTTACTTACATTATTTATTGGTATTGAAATATCATGTTTTATAGAACCTCCTTCAGGTTTTTGTGCTTCGTTTAAACCGTCTCTAAGAAGCCATAAATCTTTTCTTTGTTGAGTGCTTTCAGCAATGACTCCATCCAGTACTATATTCTTATTCAGCGCTACTTCAAATAAATTTTCCATTTGTTTTCTCATATTATTTTCAGAAGAAGAGGAAAATTCTAATAGTACATACCACTTATATTTATTATTCATGGGCTCTTTAGCACCAGGAATATTTTTAAGTACCATTTCCATACCTACTCGACTTACTAGTTCATAAGCATTTAGAAGATCAGCACTAGCGCTGCGAGCTAGACCAAAAAGCTCTATTGCAGCTTCTGAATTTGGTACAGCAAATAATGCTGTTTCAATATTTTTTGGAGAAGGGAATAATTTAAGTACAGCAGAAGTTATTATGCCTAGTGTACCTTCGCTTCCAATAAATAATTGTTTAAGATCATATCCACGGTTATCTTTTCTTAGACTTGTTAGATTATTCCATATTGAACCATTAGCTAAAACAACTTCTATACCTAAAACTAAGTCTCTTGCCATTCCATATCTGAGAACATTTATTCCGCCCGCATTTGTTGATAGGTTTCCACCGATAGTACATGAACCCTCTGATGCTAAACTTAACGGGAACAGAAAATTTTTTTCACTAGCTTGATCTTGTATATTACTAAGTATACATCCAGCCTCAACTGTTACAGTAAAATTTTTTTCATTAAATTCTTTAATATTATTCATTCTTTCCAGAGATAACATTACTTCTTGACCGTTATTCGATGGAATAGTTCCTCCACATAATCCCGTTCTTCCTCCTTGTGGTACTATTTTTATATTATATTTATTACATAATTTTAGTATTTTACTTACTTCATTTGTATTATTAGGTTTTAATAATAAATCAGATTTGCCTTTATACAAACCTCTCTCTTCTACCAGGTGAGGTTCGATAGTACTTAAATCTTCGATCCAACCCTTTGGCCCTAAGTATTCTTTTAAAGGAAATAGCTTTTTTAATTCTGTATGCATATTTTTCTACTTACATATTTTACATGGAATATAAATCTTTATTAATTAAGATCAAGATTTATTAGCGGCTCCTCTATTTAGGCGATCATTTATTGCAATTCCAATTCCTTTATTTTGTATTTTCTTTACTGCAATTTTTTTAACATTCTTTTTGTCTAAATATCTTAGCATTGAAAATAAATTTTTAGCAGCTTCTTCTAAGTTTTTATTTTTACTTAAATTCATTTTAACAAAATTATTTAAATTCTTTGGGTCTTCACCAAAACCAAGCCATGCTTCCCCTTTTAATGGGTAATCTGCATTTAATCGTAACGATGCATTAGGAGAATAATGTTTTTTGAATAAACCAGGACTTTCTGGCTTTTTTTCATTTATATTAGATTCAACATAAGAAGTTTTAACTATTTTGTTTATAAGACTAATATTTAAACCTCCTGGTCTTAATACTGTCGGGATAGCTTTTGTAAAGTCTATAACTGTAGATTCAAGTCCAATTTCAGTATTGCCACTATCTAAGATCATATCATTTTTTTTATCTAATTTGCTAGATAGATCATTTTTTACGTGCTGTGCAGAAGTAGGACTTAAGTGTTGAGAGATATTAGCACTGGGAGCAATTAATGGAGCATCAACAGTTTTTAATAATTTTAGAGCAACAGGATGGTTTGGCATTCTTAAAGCAACAGTATTTAAACCTGCTCTAGCAATAGAGCTAATATTTGAGGAAGTATTATATGGAAGAACTATAGTTAGAGGGCCAGGCCAATATATTTTTATAAGCTTCATAACATCTAAAGGTATATTTTCTACTATAGATAATAATTGTTCTATTTTATATATATGCACTATTAATGGATTATTATTTGGTCTACCTTTAACTTTATAAATTCTTTTTACAGCATTTTTATTAGATGCTAATGCTCCAAGTCCATAAACAGTTTCTGTAGGAAACGCTACAATTCCCTCATTATTAAGAAGAGTTGCAGCTAGTTTAATATTCTGATTATTTGCTTTATAAATTTTCATTAAGAAAGCATAGGCTTTAATTTTTCAAAAGCTTTATTAAGTAAATCAGGGCTTTTAGCATAGCAAATTCTTATCCATTTGTTACCACCTTTTCCAAAAGATGTTCCAGGAGCTAGTCCAACACCAGTTTTTTCTAAAGTATCAAAGCAAAATTTTTCTGAATCTGATATATCTTTTATTTTAAAATAAGCATAAAAAGCTGCTTGAGAATAAGGAAAAATAACTCTAGAAAAATTATTTAAATTATTTAAAGCTATGTCTCTTGAAATTTTTAAATCATGGATCATTTTTTCAATAAATTTTTCTCCTTCATTAATTGCTACTACTCCTGCATGTTGAGCAGGAGATGATGGAGAAGCAACATTAAATTCATTAAGTTTCTCAAATATACTAATTAGTCCCTCAGGAACAATCATCCAGCCTAATCTCCATCCTGTCATAGCCCAAGACTTCGAAAAACTATTTACAACTATTAATAAATCATCATCTTTTGATATATCTAAAAAAGAGGGAGCAACTTTTCTATCATAAATAATTCTTTCATAGACTTCATCTGATATTATCCAAGTTTTTTCTTTTCTACATAATTCTAAAATTTCCGACTGTTCTTGACTGTTCATCACCCATCCAGTGGGGTTATTTGGGGTATTAATATAAATAGCTTTAGCATCTTTTATATATTTTTTAATTTCTTTAAGGTTTAATTTCCATATATTTTCTTTTTTTGAGTGTAACAATGGAATTTCAATAACATTCCCGCCCATAATCTCTATGCAGCGCATAAAATTTGGCCAAACAGGAGTTATACAAATTATTTTATCTTTAGGATTAACAAGTGCTTCAGCAGCTATCATTAATGCATTCATTCCAGCTGAGGTAACCATTATTCTCGATGAATTTATTTTTTTTTTATGCAGGGATGAGCTATATTTAGATATTGTTTCAACTAGTTCCGATATTCCTTGATTTGCACTATAAAAAGTATGTCCATCATCTAAAGCAGTTTTCATAGCTTTTGATATAAATGCTGGTGTTGCAATATCAGTTTCTCCAAAATATAGAGGAATAATATTCTTTTTTCCAATGACTGAGTTAGCAACATTTCTAATAGGAGAAGATTTTAAAGATTTTATTACTTTTCTTATCTTAAAATCAATATTATCACTCAAGTTATAGCGCCCATTTGCCATGGAACAAATTCAAGATCACCTAATCCATTAATTTCAGATTTGGATTGTTTTCCAGATGCTACATCAAGAATAAGTTGGAATATTTCTTGACCCATTTCTTCAATTGTTGATTCACCAAGTAATATTTTTCCACAATTTACATCCATGTCTTCAGTCATTCTATTATATAAGTCATCATTAGTAGCTAGTTTTATGGAAGGAGCAGGTTTACATCCGAACACAGAACCTCTTCCAGTAGTGAAGCATATCATATTTGCTCCACCTGCAATTAAACCTGTTACACTTGTTACATCGTAGCCTGGAGTATTCATAAAAGTAAACCCTTTTGCTTTTATGTTCTCAGCAAATTGGTACACATCAACTAAATTTGTTGTTCCTCCTTTTGCTACTGCGCCGAGAGACTTTTCTAATATAGTAGTTAATCCTCCAGCCTTATTTCCAGGCGAAGGATCTTGATGAAGCTGATGTTTATTTTCTTCAAATTTGATCAAATAATCCTCTTGCCACCACTTTATAAAGTTAACTATTTTTTGTCCTACTTCTTCATTTATTGCCCTTCGAGTTAGTAAGTGTTCTGCACCAAATATTTCAGGTGTTTCTGCAAGAGTTCCAGTTCCCCCATTTTTTACTAATAGATCAACAGCTGCTCCTAATGCTGGATTTGCAGTCATACCAGAATAGGCATCTGATCCTCCACATTCTAATCCTAAAATTAATTCGGAAGCTGGACTTTTTTTTCTTTGATTTTTATTAAGAATTGGAAGCATCTGTTTAATCATCTCTACTCCTTCTTGAATAGTTTTTCTTGTGCCACCAACATCCTGAATAGTCATCATTTTAAAAGTATCTGAATTAGCCCAATTCATTGATTGTGCCATTCCACTCACTTGATTGACTTCACATCCTAGCCCGATCACTATAAGCCCACCAAAATTTGGATGCCTTGAATACCCAGCAATAGTTGCTTGAAGTAGTTCCCATCCTAAACCCTTACTATTTATTCCACACCCAGTCCCATGAGTGATAGAGACTATACCATCAACATTTTCAAAATCTGATAAAGCTTCTTCATTAAATGCTTCTGCTATTTTTTTGCAAACTGTAGCTGAACAATTAACAGAAGAAATAATTCCAATAAAATTCCTAGTTCCTACTTTTCCATTAGGCCTATGGTAACCCATAAAAGTAGCTCTTTCGCTTTCAGGTAATATCTCATCATTTTTACATCCCTGAGAAAACTCATAGTCTTTTTTCTTATCTGACATGCCTGTATTATGAACATGAACATGATCTCCAATTTTTATATCTTCTTTAGCTACCCCAATAATAGTGTCATATTTGATAATCTCGTTGCCTTTAGAAATATCTTTCGTTGCTACTTTATGACCTACAGGAATGTGTTGATTTGTATTTAATTTTTCTTTTTCAATATTAGTATTAATATCAATGTCAGATTTAGCAGTTACCACATTATCATTTTTATGAATACGAATTGCTATAGGTTCCATGTGTTATATTCTCCCAATAATATATTGATAAATTAATATATATTATATTTTTATAGATTTAAATAGATTTTATGTTTACTTTTTGTTGCGTATTATAGAATATTCATATTTATTATTGCTTAATTGTTTTTTTAAAAGGGGGAATAGAATGAAATTAGTAAGGTATGGAGTTAAAGGTAAAGAAAAACCTGGTATTATTGATTCAGATGGCAATATTAGAGATTTATCAAAAAAGGTTTCTGATATAGACGGAAAAATGTTGTCATCTGCAAAACTTAAGCAATTGGCTAAAACTAATCTTAATAGACTTCCATTAGTTAAAGGTAAAAAAAGATTAGGAGTTCCTTTCTCTGGAATAGGTAAAATTGTATGCATTGGATTAAATTATGTTGATCATGCTAAAGAAACTGGAAGTCCAATTCCAAGTGAACCTATAATGTTTATGAAACCTACTAGTTCATTAAGTGGACCTAATGACGATGTTATGTTGCCTAAAGGATTAGTCTTGGGAAAAAAGTCTTCAAAAGTTGTGGATAGTAAATGTGGAGATTGGGAAGTAGAATTAGGCATAGTTATTGGTGAAACTGCTCGTTCGGTAAGCGTTTCTCGTGCATTAAGTTATGTTGCTGGTTATACTTTAGTTAATGATGTTTCTGAAAGAGAATATCAAATGAAAGCTGCAGGCGGCCAATGGATTAGAGGAAAAGGTTTTGATACATCTTGTCCAGTTGGACCTTGGCTGGTAACAAGAGATGAAGTAAGAAAAGTTCAAGATCTTGATTTGTGGTTGAACCTTAATGGAAAAAGTATGCAAACAGGTAATACATCCACTATGATATTTGATGTAAAAACAATTGTTTCTTATGTAAGTCATTATATGACTCTTGAGCCAGGAGATTTAATTGCTACTGGTACTCCTCCAGGAGTAGGTGCAGGAATGAAACCTCAAAAATTTTTAAAGCATGGAGATGAAATGCATTTGGGAATTGAAAAACTGGGTGAGCAATGTCAAAAAGTTGTTAAATGGAAGTAACGACTAAACCTAAAATTTTTATTCATTCTTGGTTATCTGATGATCTTTTATTTAGATTAAAAAAAAATTTTAATATAGATCATCATGATACTGCAAAGAGTATTTTATCAGGTAAAGAACTTTTAGATAGAGTAATTGATGTTGATGGAATATTAGTTCA
>JAQWLZ010000004.1 GCA_029247025.1 Alphaproteobacteria bacterium
AGTAAGTGAGTACCTCCATTTACTCTCGTTTAAAATTATCTTCCTAAATCAAGATCCTTATATGTAACATCCTCTACTAACTCTCCCGTTACGTTATAAATACTTCCAAAAGCCTCATCGTTTGGCTCTTCTATATTAACAACTCCATTGATACCGATGGGTTGATACATATGTCGTATTCTGACTGGTTTATTAAAACGCACCATTAACATTTGATTAGGTGGTGGTGGTGGTACATGCATACACATTCCAGCTGAGGGCACTAAAACAAATTCGGTAACAGTTTCTGCTTCACCAAAATCAACATCTAATGGAACCATAAAACCAGTTAATCTAATATTAACTCCATTCAATTCTGAAACTGTTGCTAAACCAGCTTCTTCTACAGCCGTTAAAAAATCTGGATCACTCCACATTTCATCTGTAACACCACCTTCTGGAACAAAATCAAAAGCATCTGCTGGCAATAAGTCTGTCCAAGTTATCGGAAGAACTGATGTTTCAGAAGTAATTTCAATGGTATCATTAGCATATATGGAAGAACATACTAAAAAAATAGATATAAAAATATAAACTATAAATTTCATCTCATATTCCTTACATTAAACTCTACTATTATTCAATTTTCTAATTAATACTATTAAAATAGTTACAATAACATAAGTTACAAATAATATTGGACCTGCAGGCAAATCAAATATTATAGAAAAGAAGATTCCTAAAAGAACTGAAGTTAATCCACTTAACCAAGCTACTTTATAAGGATTCTTAGTATTTAAAGCAGTTAATGCAGGTAGAATAAGGCTTGCAAAAACAACATAAACTCCTACTAACTGCACTGAAGATGTTATGGCTAAAGAAAATAATATATAAAAACCGATCCCATTTAAATTTATTGGTAAAAACCATAAAACTAGTATTAAAAGATAGATTGGCAAATGCATAAATACATCATTCCATGAAATAAATAGCATTTGTCCTGAAAGTAAGTGACGTATTTCTTCTCCTCCTGTTGGATGATCAGATAATAATAAGATAGATAAAGAAGCCGCAAGTACAAAACTAACTCCTATAACTGCTTCCTGTTGTGAATTACTTTTTCTTTCTATTATTTTAAAGAAAAATGCCGCCATAAGAGCAAATAATAGCGCTATAATTTGAGACAACCAAGGTAAATCTTTGCTGAAATATAAGTTTGATAATAATAAACCTAAGCCGGCAATTTGTGCTACGGCTAAATCAATAAATATTATACCTCTTTTTAAGACTTCTATTCCTAAAGGTGCATGTGTAACAGTTATAATTAGACCAGCAAGTAAAGCTGGCCCAATTATACTTAAAATTTCACTACTTACCATATAATTCATCTTGTAAAAGATTAATTGAACTATCAAATAGTGCAAATAAATTTTTACTTTCTTCATTTCCTCCTATTGTGTAGGGTAAAGTTGCAACTGGAATTAGAGTTTTTTCTGCTAGCCATAATGCGCCATCTACTGGATCGTATTGAGATATAACAATAATGTCAGCTGGATTATTATTAATTTTTTGCAATATATCCTTAAGATGTGAAGCAGTAGGCGGTATTCCCGGTTTAACTTCTAGTGAAGCAATTGCATCTAATTCTATCCAATTCAATAAATAGTCAAAAGATTTATGATGTATAATTATTTTTTTACCCTTAATACTAGCTATTTCTTTTGACCATATAGAAATAGATTTTTTCCACCTATTCATAAAATTATTATACTGTTCTTGATAATAAGATTTATTAGAAGGATTAATTAAAGCTAGTCTTCTATTTAATTCTTTTGCAACTAAAAGAATGTTATTAGGGTCTAAATGTATGTGAGGATTTCCCTCTGGATGAACATCTCCATGACTTCTATCTATTGTCTCTGGAATATCTATAACAGGAGTATATTCTGAGGCCATAAAATAGCCTAGTTTACCAGGCTGAACAGTATTCTTAGCTTTTTGCAATAATAGAGGTAACCACCCTACTTCTAAACCAGCTCCTGAACAAAAAATCAAATCTGCACGCCTTATTTTAGCAATTAAGCTAGGCCTTGCTCTAATATGATGTGGATCTTGTTTAGCATGAGTAGCAGAAATAGCTTTTACTTTTTCACCACCTATTTCTTCTACTAAGGACTTCCATTCTGGCTCACAAGCAAATACATTTAATTCTTTTGCTATTAATGTGCTTGAAAAAGAGAATTGTATAATTATTAAAGTTATTATTTTTTTAAACATGATTACCTCATTAGATGATTTATAATTATTAGTATCACGAATGCAATATTATTGCAATCGTGATACTATATCTATCTAATAAAATCAAAAGCTATATATTAAAATTTATGAGCTCCATGTGCCCCTATACTAATAATATATTGCACAGTAATTTGGTTATCTTCTGAACCACTAGCTAATTCATCTCGATTAAATTGCCAACGAACACGACTAAATTCACTATTAGTCCAATCAGTCATAACTGCAACAGAAGTTGGATCATATCCTTCACCATCCATATTAGTACCTATTAGACCTGTAGGAACACCTGCGGTCTCCATCTGACTATAGCGCAAACCTCCACGCCATCTAGAGTTAAATTTATAAACACTCTGTACATACCAACCATATGAGGTACCATTAAATACTACATCATCATAAGTTCCATCTTCATTACGAGCAAAAAACTCACCTTGTAAGGTTAATTCTTGCTCTCTAACGTTACCCGTTGGAGCTAAAGAATATTTAAAATCTGTTACGTATAGAGTAGAGTCTCCTTTAAACGTATTGTCACCGTCATTACCAGCACGACCTCCAGAATTATCACCATCAACGTAATAAACACCTAATCTCCAATTTTGGTCCTGGTCAATATCTCCTCCGATACGAGCATATGCAGACATTGCTCCTGGACTTTCTCCATCACCACCTTTTACAGGATAATCATCACCACGGAAAACCCCGCCGCCAATTTCAGCATAGTAGTCTGTTGGTAACGTATATGAAATTTCTGCTCCCTCGTCATTCCAACCTTTATTTAAATAAACTCTATAAGGAAGTGGTCTATTAGCAAAATCATCAGCATGAACATGATGTTCATTTAAATATCCTAAAGTCCAAAAAGCTTTTCCTGCTTTAAGACTCATTCCATCAGGTAAATTAAAATTAGGCATAGTCATTAAATAAGCTTCTTCAAGTTCTACCTTATCTTCACCATCCTCTTTGACAATAGCTGCAGTCATACTTCCATAAAATTTATCATCAATATTGCTAGAGAAATTCAATTCAGATTCACCTAATTGTAAGCCTTCTCTTCCTCGCTCACCTTCATGGCCTATAACAAACCCTTTAACTGCAGGTTCTGCAGATTTCATAGAAAAGTTATTATACTTACCGTTTAATATTATTCCAATAGATGGATTAAATGCATTTCCATATATTTTAGTGTGTTCTGAAGAGCTTTCTTCTTTAGCACCCCCTTTATTTTCCATTTGAGCAATCTTTGCTTCTAATTCTTTAACACGATCTTCTATATCATCAGCCACTGCACATTTTGAATAGACAATAAATGTTATAAGTAATGATAGTAATATTTTAAACATATTCATTATTTACTCCCACAAAAATAAACTTAATTTAGGTTAATATGTAGGCTAAAATCTATAATAAATATCACTTTAATATAATCTCTATAAAAGTATTTATCTCAATAGCCCTATGTAAATTAATTTTATAACTAAGGTGTTAGGAGGAGAGCCATAACACCTTAGTTTAAATATTATATAATAATGCAATACTATTGCATCTAAGAAATACATTGTCAAATTTATTTATTATGTTAGTATTTCTTATGGAACTTAAAACAAAACAAAAAAATAAAAAAAATAAAGCAATCAATATCTGTTTGGATAAAAATGAAATACTAACACCAAATAGACTACTAATATTAGATATTTTGTTGGGAAGTGAAATACCTATATCAGCATATGATATAAATGCACTTATAAAAAATAAGGGGAAAAATTTAAATATTTCCTCTGTTTATAGAGTAATTGAATTTTGGGTAAAATTAAATGTCGTTCATAAAATATCATTTTTAAATAAATATATGGTATGTGATAATACAGATGAAAAGCATACGCATATTACCAATATTTGTACAAGTTGTTTAAGTGTAATAGAAACATGTAACAAAAGTATGGGACTAGACCTTGAAGAAAGCTCAAAGAAATTAGGAGTTATTTTAAGCCCTGATGTAAATATTGAAATTCCTATTATATGTCACAAATGCCAATAAGTTTTTTATACTTTAATGATGAGTAACTCAATAATGACTAATAATCTTATATCAATAAAAAATTTAGAATATAAAGTAGGACAAAACATAAATTTTAGTCTCAACATTAAAGAATTTAAGCTTAAAAAAAGTGATAGCATTTTAATTTATGGCGAATCTGGTTTAGGAAAGTCTACATTTTTAAATTTATTATCTGGAACTATTTCTCCTCAAAAAGGAAATATTGATATTTTGGGTGAAAATATTTCTAATACCTCATCAAGTATAAAAGATAGAATAAGAGGAGATCATTTTGGAATAATTTTTCAAACCTTTAATTTATTACCATATGCTTCAGTTAAAAATAATATTTTACTAGGAAAAGCATACTCTAGTATTAAGCAATCAAAATCTAATAATGATGAAATTAAAGAATTAATGAATAAATTATCCTTAAACTATGAAGATCTTATAAATCGTAAGGCTTATGAACTAAGCATTGGTCAACAACAAAGAGTTGCTGTGGCTAGAGCATTAATTGGAAAACCAGAAATTATATTAGCAGATGAGCCAACTTCAGCATTAGATAAAAGCAATCAAAAAGAATTTATTAATTTATTGTTCAAATCTCTTGATGATAATGAACAAGGCTTAATTATGGTAAGCCATGATCATAAATTGTCTAATAAATTTAAAACAGTTAAAAATATTACTGAAATATGTGAGATAAATAATGATTAAATTTACTTTATTATTTCAATCTTTATTAAATAGATGGCTAAGTTGCTTATTAATAATTTTAACTCTTTCTTTTTCTATTTCATTGTTTTTTACTGTTTCTCGTATTCAAGAATCTGTGAGATCGAGCTTTCAAAACACTGTTTCTGGAGTAGATAGTGTTGTTGCAGCCAGAGGAGGAAATTTACAAATATTACTTAATAGTGTTTTTCTTATTGGAGAACCAAATAGCACAATTCGTTGGAGCACTTATAAAGACATAACAGATAATAATAAAATGAATTGGGCTGTCCCAATATCATTAGGAGATAGTCACAAAGGCTACCGAGTTATAGGAACAACAAATAATTATTTTAAGGAAATTAAATATTCATCAGGCAAAAATATAGAATTTCTCTCAGGGAATTCTTTTAATGATGTATTTGATGTTGTTTTAGGAAGTGCAGTTGCAAATAAACTAAAATATAATCTCGGCACAGAGATAATTATAACGCATGGATTATCCAATGTAGGTGAAGTCCATACTTTTCATTCAGATAAAGAAAATCACGACGATCATGCTAAACACGAAGAACATGATGATCATTCCGAGCATGCAGATGAAGGACATGAAGGACATGATCACGAAAACCTAGGTTTTAAAGTTACTGGTATATTGAAGCCGACAGGTACTCCAATAGATAATGCAGTATATTTAAGTTTAGCTGGAATTGAAGCTATGCATTCGGGATGGATAGGAAATCAAAAAGTTGTAGATTTATCCATAGAACAAATTTTGCAAAGTGAATTAAAGCCTAAGACTATATCGGCTATATTTGTATCACTAAAAAATAGAACGCAAGTATTTCAGTTTCAAAGAGATGTATTAAATTATAAGAAAGAAGCAATTAGCTCAGTAATGCCTGGGATTACTTTATCGAGACTTTGGGCTTTAACAGGTAATGTGGATAAAGCTTTTAAAATTATTACATTCTTTATTATTATTATAGCTCTTTTAGGTATGATAGCTATGACAATAGCTGGATTAAATGGTAGAAGAAGAGAAATGGCTATATTAAGGTCTGTAGGAGCTTCTCCAACTAATATAGTCAGTTTATTGCTAGTTGAATCAATTATAATTTCATTAATTTCATGTGTCATAGGTTATATTTTAATGATTGTAATTTTCTCTATAGGAAAAGATTATTTACAAAATAATTATGGTATTTTTATAAATAGCTTCTCAATTAAAAATTATGATTTACAAATGATAATTTCTATAATTTGTGCAGCATTGATTGCTACTATAGTTCCTGCTATACAAATTTATAAAAATACATTAAGAGATGGTCTAAATGTTAAATCATAAAGTTATAAAATGAATACTATAGTTTCAAAAATAAAAACAAAAAAGGCAATTGCAGTAACACTTTCAAGTTTAGTTGCAAGTATAAGTATGTGTATTTGCTGTGCTTTACCCGCTTTTTTACTTTTATTAGGAGGTGGTCCTATATTAGCTTATATATTTACTACTTTTCCTAAATTACTATTATTGGAGAAATATAGTACATTCTTATTTTTATTTTCAGGTACATTAATAATTATAAGCGGTATATTAAGATGGAAAAGTAGAAATTACGCATGTCCTTCAGACCCAGTAGAAGAAAAAACATGTAGGAAATTAAATTGTTTTAATAAATATTTATACTTCTTTACTGTTATTGTATTCCTAGTTGGCACATTTTCCACATTTATTCTTCCAAAAATTTATCAAAATAATCCTTTTTAAAAAAACTATATATAACTATGATTTTGTTTTATTAGCTATTTCAATAAGATTTTGATCTGGATCCCTGACATATATGGATAATAAAAAGCCATCAGCACCTATTTGTTTTATTGGACCATACTCTATATTTATTGAATTTTTGAGAAATTTTTTCTTCCATGCATAAACATCTATATCTGAAATAAAACAAATATCCCCTGTACCAGGTTTTGGAACTCTTGCACCAGGCTTAATTAAATTGTCATGTTCATGTAAATTAATTTTTTGATTACCAAATTTTAAACATTTTCTTATTTCAGAATCATAGCTAACTTTAAATTCTTCTAATTTCATTCCCAATATATTGCAATAAAAATCAATCGTCTTATTTAGATCTTTTATAGTCAACACTATATGGTCTATTGAATTAATCATATTAATCAATCAGTTTGTGTAATAATTGTGTCATCTCTATTATTCTACTGTCCTTTAAAGCTGCTGCTCTAATTGGTGCAATAGCTTTATATTCTGAGTCATTAAACATATCTATGAAATTTTTTCTCTTTGGATATCTTACTAGAATTGTAATGTCCCAATCATCTTTTCCAATAATAGAATTATGAGATCTACCCATCCATATTGGTTCTCCACCGTAAATAGGTTGAAATCTAGCAAACTTTTTACCATAAACTTGATATGCTTCTTTTCCTGTTAATCCATCAACTCCATAGCCAAATTTTGCTTTATCTAAATATTTAAGTAGGTTTAACATAATTACTGGTTCATCTAGATTTCCTTTAGCCATTAATTCAAGAGAACCTTCCTCTACATTTATGCTTGCTATCATTTTTACTCCACTGGTAGTTCTAAATCTCTATAAAAATCAACATTAGTATTTTTTCTGCTTTGTAAATCATAAATTATATTAGATAAACAATCTTTTGCTTTTTTAGAAATTCCAAGTAAATCATTCTCTGTATTCCATTCACTATTATCTTTAGGCTTCCAAACTGCGTATTTTTCTATTAAATCACAAAAATTATCACAACTTATAGTATATATTCCATTACCTTTTTCTGCTTCTATCTCTTTTAAACATTCCTCTATTAAATAAAATTTCCATAATCCATAAGGTAATGTCGCACAATTTTTTTCATAAGAAGCATAAGTAGATTTAGTATCATCATAAACTTCTTGAAGATCCCAAAAACACTCTTCTATTAAAATAAAACATTTATTTAGTTTTGATTGATATTTTTTATAAAGTTTATTTACCATTAAATAATAACTCGCACCCTGTGTCATATAAAAAATTATCTATAAGTTTTTTATGGTTATTTTCCAGAATATCATATTCATCTTTCAACCAATTTAAACATTTAGCTTGATAGGGGAAAGGTTTTTGACTCCATACAGTTTGTTGTATTTCTACATTTACTTCTTTATCATTATTATAGACTGCATCATAATTTGCCTTTAAAACAGGAATATAAGTACTTCCTATTTCATAAAATATATTTCTAAAAGATTCTGATAAATTATTATCTTGCACCCAATCTTTATCACAAACTTCAAGACCAGATAAGTCATCCATAATACCAACCCAAGCAACTACTCTTGGAGCTATATCATCTGCTAACTTCATAGGGGTAGGATCAAATACAGCTAATTGTGTAAGCTGCCCATAAAATGAAAAATCACTACTACTTGGTCTATTTCCAAATAAATATGGTGAATTATTCATATTATTATCTATTAATTTTAATATTCTCTTATAACTACCTTCAATTATTTCTAATGTAGTTTTATTACTGCCAACAACATATAGACGAGATATTTGTCGTTCTGTAATCATATCTTTTATTACTTTATTTTTTTCTTCATTATCGGTTAAAGACCTCCAACGAGATAATGTAGAGCCCGCTTTTTTGATATCTTGATCATAAGTCCACCTATAATGAAATGTTGCTTTGGTTAACCATTCATCAGCAAAATCCTCAAGTAAATAATCTAAAAACTTTAGTACAGGGCTTTTTGGAATTACGGTCCTTTCAATATATAAATTCTCTAATTTTCTAATAATAAATGTTGAATCCACCATAGATTCTAATTCATTTAGCTTATTTTTAAAATAAATTGTTGGCATGAGGTTTACTTTTGCTTTAGGTAAATGAGAAGTATCCATTATACCTTTATCGAAAAGTCCACCTACCAAAAAATTATATGGCAACCTTCTATATCTTAATAGACTTAACATTTTTCTAGTATATGGAGAACCAGGAGCACCTTTAACAATAATTCTTTTCATTTAATTATTCCTAACTAAATTACCTGGTAATTTACCAGTAGGTTTTCCTTTTGAGTAAGTAATAATTCCAGAAACTATTGTATATTCATAGCCAGTTGTTTCTTGCATTAATCTTTTTCCATTAGCAGGAAGATCATTTACAATATAGGGATTACCAGCTTTAACATTGTCCCAATCTAAAACATTTAAATCTGCTTTATATCCTTCTTTTATTTCACCTCTATCACATAACCCAGCTGCTTTAGCTGTATCTGTTGTTAGCCTTCTTATTATTTCCTCTTTAGAAAATTTATTCGTTTTATTGCACCAATAATCAATTAACCAGGTAGGAAAACCAGCATCTAAAATAAACCCTACATGAGCCCCACCATCTCCTAAACCCATAATGGCATTTTTGTCTAACAGCATTGTTTCACAGGCTTCTAAATTATTAGATGCAAAATTTACTAAAGGACAGTATATAAAATTCTTACCTTCATTTTTTAATAAAATATCATATGCTAATTCTGCAGATGACATTCCAATTTTAATAGCCCTAGCTTCTAATGACTCATTTTTTTTAGGAGCATAGTTTGCATCTGATCCAAATTCATACATTTGATTATAATTAATTCTATTAATTAAGGGAAACTGGCTGTCCTTTATTGGATCTTCAGATAATATATTATTTTTTATTTTTAATTGCCTCATAAGACTTAAACGATCTTCAAGACTCAAATGTGCTATTTTTTTATACGATGGACTTCCAGAAAAAGGATTTTGACTTCCATTTAGACCTAATAATATACCTATAGGCCTTGGAGCTATTACTGGCCTAATAGAAAGATTTAGCTTATTAGCTTCGCTAGCATATTTCATAAGATCGCTCCAATATTCAGTTCTGTCATGTCTTTGATTACATGTAAATACAATAGGTCTATTGGTTGTTTCAGCAATTCTCCTAAGCATTTCAAATTCTTCTTTAGGATTAGGATTATTCCAGTCCGAGACTATTTCCATAAAACCTCCGTTGGCATCCTGAAGCCCTTTTGCAACTGCTATAAGTTCATTTTCATTGGCTTTCAATGTAGGTATATACTCTCCATTAAGACTTTTATGACTTATAGTTCTTGAAGTTGAGAAGCCGAAAGCCCCTGCTTTTATAGCTTCAAAGCTAATTTTTCTCATTTTTACCATATCATCATCAGTGGCTTTTTCATGAGCTAATGCCCTATCACCCATTACATAAACTCTTAAAGCTGCATGAGGAATTAATGTACAGACGTCTATATCTCTTTTATTCATTTCTAATGCATCTAAATATTCTGGAAATGTTTCCCAATTCCAATTTAAACCTTCATGCATAACTGGAGATGGGATATCTTCTACACCTTCCATTAGTTCTACTAATTTTTCTCTATCATTATAATTACATGGCGCAAACCCTACCCCACAATTACCCATAACTGCAGTTGTTACTCCGTGAATAGATGAAGGCTTTAGGTAACTATCCCAAATTGCTTGCCCATCATAATGCGTATGTATATCTACAAAACCAGGTGTAATTATTAGTTTATTAGCATCAATTATCTTTAATGCATCTTGGTTTAAAACGCCTATTTTAGCTATTTTTCTGTCTAGAATACCTATATCTGCTTTATAGGACTTTTTACCAGTACCATCTATAATTGTCCCATTTTTAATTATGAGATCATATTTATTCTTTATATTAGTCATTTTAATTTCCTAAACTTAAAATAATAATTTAAGATTATAGCATATTAAAATGTCTAAAAAAAAATTACAATAATTCATACTTTTGTGACAAATTTTATATCTTATGATTTAATATTATAATTTTAATTATTATTGGTATTAAATTGTCTAATTACGATTTTTCATATGATCCTGTTACAGCTTTAAGTGAAGATCAAGCAAAAGGTAAAATTGCAGAAATATTTTCAGATATAAGGAAAACTATGAATATTCCATTAATTACTTCTATCTGGAGAGGTCTTGCGGGTATGAATAATAGTTTAGAAGAAGTTTGGACACTTACAAAACCAATATATTTAACAGGAACTCCTGAATTAGCCCTTACCAAGATGATTAATTCTGTTTACTTACCCATTCCAAATAAATTTAATCATAAAGAATTTAGTCAAAAAGATATTACACATATTAGAAATATAATTAAAGTTTATAATAAATCTAATGGTATGAATTTAATGGCTTTATCTGCTTTTATTAGCTCTGAATATAAGCCTAGTATAAATTTAATAAATACCAATATTAAAAAGAATATACTTGAACCAGAATTTCCAAAACTCTTGAATAAAGAGGAAATAAGTATAGAAACATGGAATATAGTTAAAAATGTAAATTCTATTGGTTCTCCAAAAGGAATTAATTCACATGTGGCTACTTTATGGAGACATTTAGCTTATTGGCCAAATTTTCTACTACTAGTTTATACAAAACTAAAATCTATAGAGGAAAAAGGTGAAATTTTAAAAGCATCAAGAGATATGCTTAATTATATAAAAGTAGATGGTATAAACCTAAAAAGACAAAAATCTAAATATAATATTAGTGAAGAAACTTTTTCAACAATTCAAAACTATGTAAAAGATTCTAATCAGGTAATCAGAATGGTTGTAATTGGAAATATATTAGATAAATGGATAAAATAAGTATATTTTTAAGGATGCATAACTACCTGATAAGTATCATATCTAACATACATTTTTTTATCATTATTTAACTGAACCTCTACCACCTTATTAATAAATACTACATCATTCATCCATTCATATTTCTTTGATTCAGTCGTAATAGTTGGACTATTGATAAAATATTCATGGTCTTCCCATGTAATAGGTTTTCCTGTTTCAATTTTTTCAGGAACATGTGATTTCCATTTAACCTTTCCTTTATATTCTACAAATAAAAGTGCTCCATCCTCCATTTGGACTGTAGCTCGAACATCCTGATATAAAGTACCATTAGGTAATACCGTCATCCAATCTCCAGAAGGAGGTATTAATTTTCCTTTATTTCCCCAAATATCTTTTACCCAGCCACCTGTAGGAGCTGCATCCCATACTACCCTATCTCTATTTATATTCTGGGCAGGTAAAAGGTCAGCCTGATATGTCATAATATATTTTAATTTAGGTGCTGGGACTCCTTCTGGAGACATATTAGCTTCTGTCATATTATTTCCTTTTTATTCTTATATTCTTCCCTTACTAATTAAACCTTTTGGTCTAAATTTAACAATTACAAGTGCTACTATAAACACAAAGACTTCTGAAAATATTGGACTTATATGATCTACTATAAATGGAAATTCTCTAATCCATTGAAAACCTGGAACCATTCCGCCTATTAGAGCACTTCCTAATAATGGCCCTTCAAAAGTTCCAATACCTCCCAACATTAATGAAAGAAAAGCTTGAACCATAAATGCTAGACCTAAATCTGCTGATATAGAAAATACAGGCACCATCAGTGCTCCAGCCAAACCAGCTAGGGCTGCGCCAAATCCAAAAGTAAGTGTATATAATTTCTTAGTAGAAATACCAGAAGCTCTGGCTAAAGATGGGTTTTCCATTGAACCTCTAATCTTTAAGCCATAAGTAGTACGTGTAAGAAAACAATAACATAAAAACATAATAATTATAGTTGCTAAAATTATTACTAGTCTCCATATAGAAAAACTATAATCACCAATTTCAAACAGACCCTCTATAGGTGCGTTTACATAATAAAACTTTCCACCAAGAAGCCCTCTTACAGTTTCACGTATAATTAGACCTATGGCAAATGTCGCAAGCATAGCTATAATAGGTATTGTATATAACCGCCTAATAAATAACATCTCTATTATTAAACCAAACATTCCTACTGCAAAAGGAGCGAAAGCCATACCCATCCATTCTGGCAAGCCTATTTCTCTAAAAGCGTAAACTGTATAGGCACCAAGAAGAACAAACTCACCATGTCCCAAATTAAAAATACCCATTAGGCTGGCAATAATAGCTAGACCTGAAACAATGAGTACCATAATGCAAGAAAATGCAAGAATATCAAAGGCAATCTTTATAAAAACATCCATTACATTTTTTTCCAATCAGTAGCTGATTCAAAAGCATGCGCAGCTTGATAAATAGTTGATTCTTCAAAATGTTTTCCAACTAACATCATGCTAACTGGTAAACCTTTAGACATTCCACATGGTATAGCCATAGCAGGATGATGAGTAATATCAAATGGTGCTGTGTTAGAAATCATTTCTAAAGCTTTCTGAACATACTCTTCTCTACTTGCATCAGGAGCTGGTAAAGGTGTAGCTTTTAAGGCCGTCGTCGGCATAACTAGTAAATCATAATCATTCAAAACATTATCATATGCAGCTGTGAGTAATCTTGTAATATTCATTGCCTTGCCATAATAACGACTTCCATGATTTTTTCGAATATATGTACCTAACATAGTAAGTAACTTTGTAGTTTCTGACATTTCATTAGCACGATTACGCCAATTTCTATGAAAATCCATTAGGCTTGTTACATAAAGATCAGGACGACTCACCCCATAACCATCTCCATACATCATTGTCTGTGTTAATCCTTCAACACCAATTGGTAGCCATAGTGCTGGGCCTAATAAATGCATAGGAATAGAGACTTCTTTAACTATTGCTCCCATAGATTTTAGTTTTTGAATAGCCGCTTTTACTTTTGTATTTACGTCTTTTTCTGCATTTTCTTGCATAAATCCTTCTTTTACAACAGCTATTTTCATACCCTTAATACCTTTTTTACCTTTAAGAGCATTAGTATATTTTTGAGTTTTAACATTATACTGCCTTGGGTCATACCCATCTTCGCCAGCAAGAACTTCTAACATTAAGGCATTATCCTCAACGCTATTCGTCATGGGGCCAGTATGATCTACATATATTTCTATTGGCATAATTCCTGTATATGGTACAAGCCCATGAGTAGCTTTCATGCCATAAACACCGCAAAATGATGCTGGCATTCTTATAGAACCACCTTGATCTCCTCCTATAGCAAGATCCACTTCTCCTGCCGCTAATAATGCTGCGCTTCCAGATGAAGACCCTCCTGCAGAATATCCCATTTTATGAGGATTATGAACTGCTCCTTTTGCGTTTGTATGACTTCCTCCTGATAAACAAAAGTTTTCACAATGTGCTTTTCCAACAATTGTTGCACCAGCATCTAATAAGCGAGTTGCAATGGTTGCATCTACATCAGGAATATACCCCTCTAGTGTTGCAGCACCATTCATCATAGGAACCCCTGCAAGCATCACATTATCCTTTAAAACAACCGTTTTTCCTTTAAGTTTACCACTTGAAGACCCTTTTACTTCAGTTTTTACGTACCAAGCGTTATAAGGATTTTCTTCTGCACGTGGTTGGTACCCAGGAGTCCTAGGGTATTTAACACCTGGCAGATTATCAGGCATTGCATCAATAATATTATAGGCTTCCACATTTGGTGTAAGTAAATTGATATATGATTCAATATCTTCACTTGTTAAATCTAAACCCATTTCATCGGCTAGTTCCATTATTTGTAACTCAGTTGGTATTTTAACGGCCATTATAGTTCTCCTTTTTTTTTATTAATATTAATTTAACGTCATGGTGCAAGATATCTTAGTAGTTGAGGATCATTCCTAACCACCTTTGATTCTCCTTGAATAGCAATGTTTCCTCTATCCATTACATAGGCATATTTTGATACTCTAAGAGCAAGCTCAACATGTTGTTCTACAAGAATAATTGACACCTCTTTTGATAATTTTTTTAATATTTCAGCTATTTCTTCAATTACACCAATCCAAACACCCTCAGTAGGTTCATCCAAAAGCAATAACTTTGGTTCCCCAATAAGGGCCCTACTAATTGCTAACATCTTTCTTTCTCCTCCTGATAATGTTCCAGCTAATTGTTGAAGCCTTTGTGATAGCTTAGGA
>JAQWLZ010000009.1 GCA_029247025.1 Alphaproteobacteria bacterium
ACTCTAAGCGCACAGATGTATTTTTACTTTTGCTATTTTCAACTAAAAGAGGTACTGCAATCATGGCTTTTGCTCCTAAAGCGCCTAATGATCTAGTGCAAACTATTCTCATATATAGTTGATCATCTGCATAATTTAGAGGTTTACTAACTTCGTCCATCATTGCTGCTACTGAAATAGGTCCCATTTTTCCTAAAGTTGATAATGCAGCATTTCTAACATAGTCTTCAGGATCTCTTAATAAACCAACCAACTCAGGAACCGCCATAGCTGATTTTTTTCCAAATGATGTTAGGGCTCCAGCTGCAGACCATCTAATTTCCCAATTTTCATCTCCTAATGCTTCAATTAAAGCAGGAACAGTTTTATTAGCCTGTCCCCCTATCCGCTCCAGAGCCCTAATAATCTCCATTCTTACTTCATGGGATTCATCATTTCTTAAACTAAAAATTAGATCATCGATTATAAAATTAGCATTAGAGGAAAGTCTTCCAAATTCTTGAACAATCGCCACTTTATCTTCATTTGAACCATCTTTTAAAATTAAAGCTTTTTCTTTTACAGAGTTATAATCTGCAGAATACGCAAAAGTAATAAATGAACACATAATGAGAATTATAATGTATAATTTCGATAATTTTAATTGCATGAAAAGTGCACCTACTATAAATTTTTCTTTACTATTCAATATAAAATACTACTTACATATTAAACAATATAGATAAAAACATATGAATTCAAAGATAATAAAACAAAGAGATTATAAAGCAGTCAATTTTGTTCTTCAAGATGTAAATTTAGAATTTATTCTAGATGAAAGAAATACATCCGTTACAAATAAAATGGAATTTACTAATGTAGTAGGCGAAATATGTTTAGATGGAATTGATCTTGAATTAATTTCTATTTCCATAAATGATAAAATACTAACCAAAGAAGATTATAAAAAAAATAAAGCACAACTTATAATACCTTCTCCTCCAAATAGTTGCACAATTGAAATAGTTACTAATATTAACCCTAACCTAAATTCTAGATTAGAAGGACTATATATTTCAGATAAAATATTTGTTACTCAATGCGAAGCCCAGGGATTTAGAAGAATAACTTATTTTCCAGATAGGCCAGATGTTTTATCTATATACACAGTTAAAATAATTGGTAATAAAAAACTATTCCCCGTTATGTTATCCAATGGTAATTTAATATCAAAAAAAATAATTCATAATAACATAGAAGTAATATGGAAAGACCCCTTTCCAAAACCATCTTATCTTTTTGCTTTAGTTGCAGGAAAATTATCAAAAACAAATAGTAAGTTTTACACTAAATCCAATAAAAAAGTAGATTTAAATATTTGGATAAGGAAAGAAGATAAAAATAAAATTAAATTTGCTATAAACTCTTTAGTAAAAGCAATGAAATGGGATGAAGATAAATACAACCTTGAATACGATTTAAATATTTTTAATATTGCAGCAATTAATAATTTTAATATGGGGGCTATGGAAAATAAAAGTTTAAATATTTTTAACTCTAAATATTTAATTGCTGATAAAAATACTTCCACAGATAATGAATATGATTTTATAGAAACTATTGTTGCACATGAATATTTTCACAATTGGACAGGCAATAGAATAACGTGTAGGGATTGGTTCCAGTTGAGTCTAAAAGAAGGCTTAACTGTATATAGAGATCAAGAGTTTTCATCTGATATGGGCTCTAGAGCAGTTAAACGCATCAAAGACGTAAGATTACTGCGAACAGTTCAATTCGCTGAAGATGCTAGTCCATTAGCTCATTCAGTGCGGCCCAAATCGTATGCAGAAATTAATAATTTTTATACAGCTACAGTTTATAATAAAGGAGCAGAATTAATAAGAATGCTAGAAAGCATTTTGTCAGAAAAAGGGTTTTTAAAGGGTTTTAAACATTATATTAAAAAATATGATGGAATAGCTGCAACATGCGAAAATTTTATATCCTCAATGGAATATGCAAATAATATAGATTTGAAACAATTCTATTTGTGGTATTCACAAGCTGGGACGCCAGAGGTTAAAATTGACCAAAGTTATAATAAAAAAACAAAAATATTAGATATTAAAATCACCCAAACTATACCTAGTACTCCTAATCAAAAATATAAAAAAACGATGTTAATTCCATTAAAGCTCTCATTGCTAGACTGTGATGGCAAATTTTTTAATTTAGATGAAAATAGTTCTAAAAAAGAATTATTATTAATTTTAAAGAAAAAAACTCAAAAGTTTTCATTTAACAATGTAACATCCAACCCAGCAATTTCTATAAATAGAAGTTTTACATCACCTGTCAAAATTAACTTAAAACAAAACGACAATAAACTTAAATTATTAATGATGTACGATAATGATACTTTTAAAAAATGGGATGAAATTAATCAGTATTTTTTAAAGTTATGTATAAAACAATCTAAACTAAAAACAAATATTAAAATTAACAAATTTTTTATTCTAGTAATTAAAAATATATTAGATAATTGTAGTAAAGATCCAGGTTTTGCTGCTGAATTATTATCAGTTCCTTCTGAAAATGAAATAGCAGAAAATACTAAAATTTATATCCCAGAAAATATTCATGAAGCAAGAAATACTGTATTAAAAAATATTAATTTAGCTCTTAATAGTCATTTTACCAATGTTCTAAATGAATGCTATTTAAGTAAAAACTCCTCTTCTCGAGGATGGAGGTCTTTACATAATATATGCTTGGAATATGTAACTGCAGAAAAAGATAAAAATGCAGAAGAATTAGCTTATAGAGCATATAATTCATCTAATAATATGACTATAAAACTATACAGCCTGTCTTGTATTTGTAATATGAAAGGAAAATATAAAAGCAATTTAATATCGGAGTTCTATCAAAAATATAAAAACCAGCCTATAATGATAGAAAAATGGCTTCAAATTCAAGCTGCAGCGAAAATAAAAAATAATTTAAACGTTGTTAAAAAGTTAATAAAACTTCCTGATTTTAATTATAAAAACCCTAATCAAGTAAGGGCTGTTTTAAGCACATTTGCAAAAAATAATCCTATCAATTTTCATGAATCTTCAGGTGCAGGATATAAATTTATCGCTGACCAAATTATATATTTAGATACTATCAATCCTAGCTCTGCATCAGGGCTTTCATCTGCATTTAGTAACTGGAAGAGATTAAAGTTAAATAAAAGAAAAATCATAAAGAAAAATCTAACAAGAATAAGAGAGAATAAAAATTTATCTACTAATACCTATGAAATTATAAACAATATTATTAAATCATAATTGTCTTAATCAATACAATCATCTAAAATGATTAATAAACTAAGGATTTTAAAAAATGCAGACTAAACGAAAAATATTTGATGAGACACATAATATGTTTAGAGAAAGTGTTAAACGTTTTGTTAAGAAAAATGTTGAACCTTACCATAGTGAATGGGAAAAAAAAGGTATAGTTTCAAGAGATTTTTGGTTAGAAGCTGGCGCAGCTGGTATACTGTGTCCTAACGTTCCTGAAGAATATGGAGGCTCGGGTGCAGATTTCAGATATAATGTGATAATAATTGAAGAATTTATGAAGGTTGGTGCTACTGGACCAGGAATTTCAGTTCATTCTGATATAGTTACTCCATATTTATTAAATTATGGGACGGAAAGCCAAAAAAGTAGCTGGTTACCAGGAATGTGTGAAGGAAGATTAGTTGGAGCTATAGCTATGACAGAACCAGGAACTGGAAGTGATTTACAATCAGTTAAAACAAATGCAAAAATAACGGATGATGAAATAATATTAAATGGACAAAAAACTTTTATAACAAATGGACAGAATGCTGATTTAATTATTGTTGTTGCAAAAACCGATCCTAATTCTGGTGCAAAAGGTACTTCACTTATTATGTGTGAAGGAGATAGAGATGGTTTTAAAAGAGGCAGAAATTTAGATAAAGTGGGATTAAAAGCTCAAGACACATCAGAGTTATTTTTTGATAATGTCAAACTTCCTATTTCAAATCTTATAGGTTCTAAAGGTAAGGGTTTTTATAACTTGATGGAACAACTTCCTCAAGAGCGTCTAGCTATTGCGGTTTCTGCCGTTGCTGCAGCAGAAGCAGCATTAGATTGGACTATAGAGTATGTAAATGAAAGAAATGCTTTTGGAAAAAAAATAGCAGAATTTCAAAATACAAAATTTAAATTAGCAGAATTAAAAACAGAGCTGACTGTTGCTCAAATATATATTGATGAATGTATAGAAAAACATTTAAATAATGATTTTGATGCTGTTGAAGGAGCTATGGCTAAATTATGGACAACAGAACTACAGTGTAAACTCGTAGATGAATGTGTACAATTACATGGTGGTTATGGTTATATGAGAGAGTATCCAATTGCCAGATCATGGGAAGATGCAAGAGTACAGAGAATTTATGGAGGTACTAACGAAATTATGAAAGAAATTATTAGTCGTACTTTGTCCAAATAATATTTTAAAAAGGGGAATAAAATGAATGAAGCTCTAATATTTGATGCAGTTAGAACACCTCGAGGAAAGGGGAAAAAAAGTGGTTCCTTAAACGAGGTTTCACCTGTACAGTTAGCATCTAAAGTTCTTAAATCTATAGAAAGTAGGAATAATTTAAATACTGAAGATGTAGATGATGTTGTTTTAGGATGTGTCCATCCTGTTGGAGAACAAGGTGCAGATATTGCTAGAACTGCCGTATTGGAGGCTAAATGGGATCAGACAGTGAGCGGAGTACAAGTAGACCGTTTTTGTGCTTCAGGTTTAGAAGCTGTTAATATTGCTGCAGCTCAAGTAATGTCTGGTCAATCAGATTTATCAGTAGGTGGTGGTGTTGAATCTATGTCTAGAGTTCCTCTGGGTAGCTCTGGAGGAGCATGGATGGCAGATCCAAAAGTAGCATATAATTCGTATTTTGTTCCTCAGGGAATATCTGCAGATTTATTAGCTACAAAATATAATTATACTAGAAATGATGTAGATAGTTATGCTGTAAGTTCTCAAAAAAGAGCAGCGGAAGCATGGAAAGAAAATAAATTTAAAAATTCTATTATTCCTGTAAAAGATCAAAATGATTTATCAATTCTAGAAGTAGATGAATATATGAGGCCTGATACTACTATGCAATCGCTTGGAGCATTAGAGCCTTCATTTGAACAAATGGGGGATCAAGGTTTTAACGATGTCGCAATTTTAAAGTATCCAGAAATAGAATCTATAAAACACGTGCACCACGCTGGCAACTCATCCGGAATTGTTGATGGAGCTGCGGGAGTTTTACTAGGTAATAAAAAAATGGCAGATAAATATGAATTAAAAGCTAGAGCTAAGATTAGATCCTTTGCATCTATTGGTTCCGAGCCAACTATAATGTTAACAGGACCTGCTGATTCGGCAGAAAAAGCGTTAAAGAAAGCTAACATGAAAGCTTCAGATATTGATTTATTTGAAATGAATGAAGCTTTTGCGGCTGTAGTTTTACGTTTTATGGAAGCATTAAATATTGATCATTCAAAAGTTAATGTAAATGGAGGAGCAATAGCTCTTGGTCATCCTTTAGGTGCAACAGGTGCAATAATATTAGGAACGGTTTTAGACGAATTAGAAAGAAGAGATTTATCTACAGGACTTATTACATTATGTGTTGGCGCTGGAATGGGGACAGCAACTATAATTGAAAGAATTTAATGAATTTAAATAATATTAAACTCATTAATGATGAGCAAGGTATTGTAAACCTTATTATAAACTCTAAGAATACTTTAATTAATGCAGAATTTATAAATGATTTTAAAGAGGCTATAGATTTTATCTCTAATAAAAAGGAGATAAAAGGTATTATAATTTCAACTAATCATAACAATTATGATTATGATTATGATTTAAATTTTATTTTTTCACTCAAAAATGCAGAGTCAATATTTAATACTATTACTAAATTAAGTAAGGCTCTAAGAAGACTAGAAACTCTAGGAAAACCTATTGTAAGTATAGTTAAGGGAAAAATAAAACTAGGTGGGTTAGAAATCCTTCTTCATAGTCATTATAGGATTGCTCAAGAAAGTAGTGAAACTAAATTTTACTTTAAAAATGTAAAATATTTTATAATACCAGCAATAGGAGGGACTCAGAGACTTCCAAGACAAATCGGTATTAATGAAAGTATAAATTTATATTTAAGTGATAAAACTATATCAGCTGAAGAAGCTCTTCAACTTAATCTGGTCAATGAAATTGTAGATGAAAATCAATTAGTGAATAAAGCTAAAGAATATATTATTAAAAACCCATATTCATTACAAAATTGGGATAATAAAAAGCTTATTAACTCTCAACCTAAGCCCTTTAGTACAAAGAATTTAGGATATTTTATATCAAAAATTGCAGCCTTACATGCAGATACGTCCGATCACTATCCTTCTGTCAAAACATTAATTAGTTCAATTTATGATGGATTAAATACAGATGTTAATTCTGGTCTTAAAATTGAAGCGAGAAATTTTACTTGGCTAACCCAACAGATTGAAACACAGTCAATGTTTGAAACATTAGTATTACATAGCCCTTTAAGCAAATTTAAAGATGAAGTAATTAAAAAATTTAAAATTTCTTTTGAAGAAAATTATGCAGCAGAAGGCGTAAAACTTTTATTAAGTGGAGTTTCAGCAGCTTTAATTGAAAATGCTGGAAAAAGATTAGACTTTAAAGGGGGGCCTTTAGAATTTGCTGATAAGCTAGAAATACAATGTGTAATAAATCAACTAGACTCAACAGATGCATCAACTGCTTCACTAATAAGATCAATGCAAAAAATTAACAGAAACGGTTTATCAAATAATAAGGGATTTTATGATTATAAAGAAAGTAGGAAAAACTTATGGCCTGATTTAACTGACCTAGTTCCTACGTCTAAAATTCAACCATCTATTAAAGAAGTTGAAAGAAGACTACTCTATAGCTCTATAAATAATGTTTTTTATAATTATGTTAAATATTCTGATTTAAAAAATCCTAAGTTATATGACTATATGGTTATAAAAAATATTGGGTTTCCAGTATGGACTGGAGGAGCCTTTCAATGGGTCAAGAGAAATGGGATTAAGGAATTCATAAATGAAAATGATGAATATGCAAAAACTCTAGGATCAAGATTTGTACTCAACGAAAAGATCATTAATATAATTAAAACTATTTAATATTATTCTTCATTAAAATTCAGCACAATAGAATTAATACAATATCTTAATCCCGTAGGCTCGGGTCCATCAGTAAAAACGTGGCCTAAATGTGAGTCACATTTACTACATTTTACTTCAGTTCTAATCATACCATGTGAGGTATCCTGAACATTAACTATATTTGCTTCGTTACATGGGGCATAAAAAGCGGGCCAACCTGAACCACTTTCATATTTAGTTTTTGAATCAAATAGTTTTTGATCACATGTGATACAAAGATATACACCTTTTCTTTTTTCATCATTATACACTCCACTAAATGGAGGTTCTGTTGCACCTTCTCTAGCTACAGCATATTGTTGATCAGTAAGTTTATTTTTTTTTATAGTGGTCATTTAATATCCTATAATTTATTTTATAAAACATATTAGCTATATATGTAAATATTGATATAATATAATACTCAAAAAATTAAATACGAGGAGATTTAGATGATTAGTTTAGAATCCATAGAAGAACTTAAAGAATATATAGGAAAAATTACAGGTAAAAGTCCATGGGTCAATGTCTCACAAAATAGAATTAATGAATTTGCCAAAGCGACCGAAGATTATCAATGGATACACTTAGACGAAGAAAAGTCTAAGAAAGGTCCTTTTGGCTCTACAATAGCCCATGGATTTTTAACTTTATCCTTAGCTCCTTGGATGAGTTATAATACATATGAAGTTAAGAACATAGCTCACTCTGTCAATTATGGATTAGACAAAGTAAGATTCTTATCTCCTGTAAAAGCAGGATCTAATTTAAGAGGCTCTTTTAAGCTATTAGAAGTCACTCCTTCTAAATCTGGCTTTAAAATAAAAAATGAGCTTACTATAGAAATTGAAGGAGAAGATAAGCCCGCATGTGTAGCTGAAACTTTAGGGGTTTTATATCCTCCAAATTAATTATGGATACAAATATTCTTTAAGCCAATTTTCATTATCTGCTTTAAATAGCATCCTTTCATGTAATCTGTTTTTTACATCTTTCCAAAATTCTATTCTTTCTGGGGCAACTATTCTACCCCCCCAAAAACTAGGTCTTGGAACAACCTGATTTTTAAACTTACTTTCATAAAATTCTATTTTTTCTTCTAAACTTTTATAACCTTTAGGTAGATAGCTTGATTGTTGACTTGCCCAAGCACCAATTTGACTATCTCTTGCTCTACTTTGAAAATATTTATCAGCTTCATTTTTTGGTAGTTCTAATAATGGCCCCTCAATTCTTATTTGTTTTTTAAGAGACTTCCAATGAAAACATAATGCAACTCTAACATTTCTCTCAAATTCTCTTGCTTTTCTGCTTTGCAAATTAGTGAAAAAAATGAAGCCTCTTTCATCAAATTTTTTTAAAAGAACCATTCTAGCAGAAGGTATGCCGGCTGCATCACAAGTTGCCAGACAACACGCATTATAATCATTAATTTCTTTATTTTTTGCTTCATCTAACCATAAAGAAAAAAGCTTCATAGGGTCAGAAAACTTTTTAAACTCTTCACTTTTCATGACAATCCTTATATATTTATTTATATAATATTATATAGGATAATATTCTTAATTAGATAACTTATATTAAATTTTTTATAATAATTAAATCAAAAACATATTCTTAAAAAAATAATTTATTTATACTAGGAAAAAATATGGACTCAAAAAACAATTCAAAACAAGAATCTATAGTTAACAGCAATATTATGAAAAATAAAATTGGAATTGTAATGGGGGTTGCAAATGAAAGATCACTGGCATGGGGAGTGACAAAAACTTTATCTGATAACGGTGCGGATATAATTTTAACCTACCAAGGAGAAGCATTAAAGAAAAGGATAGTTCCTCTTGCTGAAAAAGCAAATGCTAGAGATATTTTTGAATGTGACGTATCAGATGAAAAATCTATAAAAGATACATTTGATAAAATTTATAAACAATATGGGAAAATAGACTATATTGTTCATGCAATTGCCTATTCTGATAAAGAAGAGCTTAAAGGTAAATATATAGAAACATCTAGAAAGAACTTTTTACAATCTATGGACATTTCCTGTTATTCTTTTACGGCAGTAGCAAATTATGCCTCAAATATAATGAATGATGGTGGAAGTATGATAACACTATCTTACTATGGAGCAGAAAAAGTAATTCCTCATTATAATGTAATGGGCGTTGCCAAAGCGGCATTAGAAGCGAGTGTTATGTACCTTGCTGCTGATCTAGGCGGAAGAGATATAAGAGTTAATGGTATTTCAGCTGGACCAGTCAAAACTTTAGCGGCTTCTGGTATTGGTGATTTTAGATATATTCTTAAATGGAATGAATATAATGCCCCTCTTAAAAGAAATACTAATTTAGATGATGTAGGAGGAGCAGCATTATTTCTTTTATCAAATTTATCTTCTGGAACTACTGGCGAGATCTTACATGTTGATTCTGGTTATCATGTTGTTGGGATGAAATCTCCAGATGCTCCAGATATATCGGTTGTATAGTTATGGCTAGTAACTCTTTTGGTGAAATTTTTAGATATACTACTTTTGGTGAAAGTCATGGACCAGAAATAGGGTGTGTTATAGATGGAGTACCTCCTGGAATTAAATTAACTCCAGAAGATATTCAACATGATCTAAATAAAAGAAAGCCAGGCTCTTCTAAATTTGTAACACAAAGAAAGGAAAAAGATATTGTGAGAATATCTTCAGGAGTTTTTGAAGGAAAAACAACTGGAACACCGATAGCTTTATTAATTAAAAATGAAGACCAAAAATCTAAAGACTACCAGGATATTAAGGATATTTATAGACCTTCTCATGCAGATTACACCTATCAAGAAAAATATGGAATAAGAGATTATAGAGGAGGAGGAAGATCTTCTGCAAGAGAAACAGCTATGAGGGTTGCAGCAGGTGCAGTTGCGAAAAAAGTTCTTTCTAAAATAATAGGTAAAAAAATTGAGATTATTGGTTCTGTCATACAACTAGGTATGCATAAGATAGATAAAAAAAAATGGAATAAGAATAATATTAATAAAAATCATTTTTTTTGTGGAGATAAAACTTCAGTTCCTATTTGGGAAAATTATTTAACTGATATAAGAAAAAAAGGATTATCGTGTGGCGCTATAATAGAAATAATTGCTAAGAATGTGCCTATAGGATTGGGAGATCCTATTTATCAAAAACTAGATGCAAACATAGCAAGCGCTCTTATGAGTATAAATGCTGTAAAAGGGGTAGAAATAGGTGATGGGTTTTCTGTAGTTGATTTTACAGGGGAAACTAATGCAGATGAAATAAGAATAGATAAAAACAAAAATGTAAAATTTTTATCTAATCATGCAGGGGGAATTTTAGGAGGTATTTCTTCAGGACAAGATATCATTAGTAGATTTGTAGTAAAACCAACAAGTTCAATTTTGCATGCAAGAAAAACAATAACTAAAAATAAAAAAGAAACAAATATAATTACTAAAGGTAGACATGATCCATGTGTAGGAATTAGGGCCGTGCCAGTTGGTGAGGCAATGATTGCTATAGTATTGGCTGATCATGCTTTACAACATATAGCTATCACAAGGAATTTAAAAAATGAAAGATAAAGAAGAAAATAATTATATTTGGGATTTAGATATTGAGCCCAAATTAGATATACTTGACGAAGAAATGACAAGATATATTGAAGTATGTAAAGAAAAGTTAGGTATGGTACCAAATGTAATATTAGCAAATGCTTCCGATAAAGAAAGATTAAAAAACTTTGTTAACTTTTATAATAGGTTAATGATGAAAGATGGATTTTTAACAAAATTAGAACGTGAAATGATTGCAGTAGTGGTGTCTAGTTGTAATAAATGTTTCTATTGTTTAATTGCACATGGTGCAGCAGTAAGACAACTTAGTAACGATCAGGTACTTGGTGATGAATTAATGATAAACTATAGGTCTGCAAGCTTAAGTGAAAGGCAAAGATTAATTTTAGATTTTTCCTATAAGCTTACAGAAACACCAAGTAAAGTAGAAAATTCAGATAGAAATATTCTACGTAAAGCAAATTTTTCAGATGAAGAAATACTTGAAATAGTAGAAGTAGCTAGCTTCTTCAATATGTCAAATAGAATAGCAGTTGGAACTGATATGCGGCCTAACGCTGAATATCATAATATGGCTAGAAAATAATTATTTACTAGCATACATTAAATATTCAATATTTCCTTTTGCTCCCTTAATAGGACTTTCAATAATTTGATTTACTTTCCAATACATTTTATTTTCCATCCATGAACTAATATTTAAGCAAACATTATTTCTTAACTGTTCATCCTTTACAACTCCTCCTTTAGAAATAAATTTTTTTTCAAGCTCAAATTGTGGTTTAATTAAAGCTATTAATTTTGCTTTTTTAGAACATAATTTGATAGGCTCAGGAAGAATTTTAGTCAAACTTATAAAACTAGCATCACATACTAATATATCAATGTTTTCTAGTATATCTTCTTTACTTAGATATCTAGCGTTTTTCCGTTCTATAGAAACAACCTTTGGATTATTTGATATTTTTTCATGTAGCTGGCCATAACCTACATCTATAGCATATAATTTTTTAGCACCATTTTGTAATAATACATCACTGAAACCTCCAGTTGATGCTCCAATATCTAATGCTATTAAACCATTAACTTTAAGCTTAAAAATATTTAATGCATGATCTAACTTGATTCCACCTCTTGAAACCCATGGATGCAATGGCCCTCTATATGATATTTCAGCATCTCTAGAAATTGAATAGCCAGGCTTATCTAATTTTTTTTCTTCAAGATACACCTTACCTGATATTATTAGCGATTGAGCAATTGATTTAGTTTCAGCAAAACCTTTTATCATTACTAATTCATCAAGACGAATTTTAGGTTTTTTCATTTTTTTCTATCTAAAATATAATCAGTAAGAAAATTCAAATAAATACCTTTCCTACCATAGCTTGAAATAATATCTTTAGCATCGCTAATATGTTTCATTGCTATTGTTTTAGCTTTTTGCTCTCCGTATAAATCAATAAAACTAAATTTTCCTTTTATTTTATCTTTATTGGTTTTTTTACCGAGTATATTTTCATCTCCATGTATATCTAATAAATCGTCTTTTATTTGAAAAACCTTACCTATAGCACTTCCATAATTATACATATTTTTATAATCTTTTGTTGAGCCCTTTCCTAGGATTGATCCAAAACAAGTTGAACATCTAATCAACGCACCTGTTTTCATTTCATTCATAATATTAATACTATTCATATTCTTCTTTTTAGGAAATAAATCTAAAACTTGTCCTCCAACCATACCTCCGCTTCCAGCAGATCTAGATAAAAGTGATAATAATTCAATGCATATATTTTGATCTATATTTTTATAATTATTAACTAATAAATTAAAAGAATCTGTTAACAAGGCATCTCCAGAAAGTATAGCAGTGGCCTCATTATATTTTTTGTGAAGTGTTTCTTTTCCTCTACGTATATCATCGTCATCCATAGAGGGTAAATCATCATGAATTAATGAGTAAGTATGAACCATTTCTATAGCAATTGCAGCATAAATCGAAACTTCAAACTTTACTTCAAATAATTTAGCACACTCATGTACTAAGAAAGGTCTAATTCTTTTTCCTCCTGTAGAATTAACATAATAAATACTATCTTTTAAATATTTTGGTGTGTTTTTAATAAAATATTTTTGATTATAAAATTTATCAAATTTTTTAGAAAAACTTTTTAAATAATCTAAAAAATTAACTTTATTTTCTTCTATTTTTTCAGTCACTCCGTATCCAATGATTTAGTAGTCAAATCACCATCTTTATCTACTTCAATTTTTTCTATACGTAACTGAGCTTCTTTCAATTTTTTTTCACAGTGTTCTTTTAATTTTGTTCCTCTCTCATAGGCTTCTACAGCTTTATCAAGATCTATTTCACCTGAATCTAACTGATTAACTATTTCTTCTAGTGATTTTAATGCTGTTTCAAAATTCATATTATTTATATCTTCTTTTGTAGTATTGTCTGACATTTAAAAAATCCCATATTTTTATAAAAATTATATATTAATAGCAATATATATGTATAATTCAATCTTGATAATAAATTATATAGGAAAAATAATGAGATCTGTCTTAATTCAAATTTTTATAGTAATATTTATTGCTATTTTAGCCTGGTTAGTATGGGATTATTGGTCAATAATTTCTGGTACAGATAATAATCAAACTAATAATTCTAAAGTAGAAAAGCCTCCAACAGCTATTGATGCAAAACAGGTAAGAATAGATGATATAACCGTAGATATGGAAGTAGTTGGCAACCTAAAAGCATTAGAATCTATTGATGTTACATCTGAAGTAAATGGAATAGTAACCGAAATAAAATTTGCAGAAGGTCAAAAAGTTAAAAAAGATAATATTTTATTTATTTTAGAATCTAGTATTGAAAAAGCTGAGATAAGTATTCAAAACGCTGAAGTAGATAGGTGGACTGCTTTACTAGAAAGAAGACAGAGATTAGCCAGAAGTGCGGAAAAATTATCTGAGACTAATAATATAGCTAGAACACGGTTAGATCAGCTTTTGACTGATGAGACTGAAGCTCTGGCCCAACTACAAATAGCAAAAGCAACATTAAAAATTGCTAATAATAAATTCTACAAAAAAATTATAAGAGCACCCTTTGATGGTGTTATTGGGCTTAAGTTAAAAAGTATTGGAGAATATTTAGAACCAGGAGAAGTTATAACATCACTTGATAGTATAGACCCAATAGAAATTGATTTTGAGGTCCCAGAATCCGCTATCTCTTCACTGAAAGTAGGAACAAACATTAAAACCTTTTCTAGAGCATGGGGCAATGAAGTTTTTACTGGTATTATTAAATCTATTGATACTAGAATTAGTCGTGATTCCAGGTCTATAACAGTTCGAGCTGAAATAAATAATAATGAATTAAAGCTTAAACCTGGAATGTTTATGATTGTTAAATTACCAGTAATGATACATAAAAATGCAATAATAATTCCAGAAGAGTCTGTTCTAACCGATGGTACTCAAAGAACTGTCTATGTAATAAATAATGGTATAACTAAAGCTACGCCTGTTAAATTAGGTCAAAGGCTTACTGGTGAAGTAGAAGTTATTGAAGGCATAGATGCAAATGCAATAGTTGTAACTGGAGGTATTCAAAAAGTAAGAGATGGCTCCAAAGTTACTATTCGTGAAAAATAATAATTAAACTGGAATAATTTGTTATGACAAAAATGCAAGATACTAAGGAACGCACTCTTTTATTATCAGATATCTCTATTAAAAGACCTGTCTTTGCTGCAGTTGTTAGCTTAATTTTAGTAATATTTGGGCTATCCTCTATGAAGGATCTTGCGGTAAGAGAATACCCAGATATTGATGCTCCAATTGTTTCCGTAATTACACTTTATAAAGGTGCTCCAGCTACAATAATTGAAAGTCAGGTAACACAAATTATAGAAGAATCAGTTAGCGGAATTGAAGGAGTTAAGCAAATAACTTCTAAAAGTAGAGAAGAAAGATCAGAAGTCACAATTGAATTTGTTGTAACAAGGGATGTAGATGCCGCCGCAAGTGACGTTCGAGACAAAGTATCTGGAAGTATAGGTAATTTACCTTTAGATGCAGAATCACCCGTAGTATTAAAAACGGAAGCAGATGCAAGTCCATTTATTTGGATTGGTATGCGAAGTAAGGAATGGAATGCTATTCAACTAAGTGATTATGCTGATAGATATCTAGTAGATACTTTTTCAGTAGTTCCGGGCGTAGCCAAAGTGATGATAGGTGGGGAAAGAAAACCAGCTATGAGAATTTGGTTAAATAGACGATCTATGGCTGCATATGGTATTACAGTGAATGATATAGAAAATGCATTACTTAAACAAAACTTAGAACTTCCTTCTGGTAGAGTAGAATCAAATAGAAGAGAGTTTGCAGTAAGGACTGATTCTGGCTTAGTAACAGAAGAACAATTTAAAAATATTGTAGTAATGCAAAAGTCTGATTATCTTATTAGACTAAGTGACGTTGCAGAAATTAATTTAGGTACAGAAGAAGAAAGATATGAAGTAAGAGCAAACGGTGAACCAGCAATTGGTTTAGGAGTAATTAAGCAATCTAAAGCTAATGAATTAGAAATAGCAAATGGAATAAGAGCTAAATTAGATGAAGTACAAAATAGTCTTCCTCAACAAGTTGAACTTTTTGTAGCATATGATAGATCAAGATTTGTTGATGCTTCTATCAAAGAAGTTTTCAAAGCACTAGCCATAGCAATGGCATTAGTTATTGCAGTTATCTTTATATTCTTGAGGTCTTTTTGGGCAACACTTATACCAGCAATAGCTATTCCTGTTTCTTTAATTTCGTCATTTATTATTTTAAATATTTTTGGTTTTTCAATAAATGTTTTAACTCTTCTCGCCTATGTTTTAGCAGTTGGTTTGGTAGTAGATGATGCAATTGTAGTTCTAGAGAATATACATAGAAGAATTGAAAATAAAGAACCAGTTCTTTTAGCTTCAATAAGAGGCTCTAGACAGATAGGTTTTGCAGTTATAGCTACTACACTTTCTTTAATTGCTGTTTTTGTTCCTATTTCTATGATGGGAGGAAATACTGGAAGATTATTTAGTGAATTTGGGATTTCTATAGCTGGTGCAGTATTATTTTCAAGTCTTGTTGCCTTAACTTTGACACCAATGATGTGTTCAAAAATTTTAAAACAAAAACAATCTAGTAATTTACTCTATAGAAGTAGTGAAAAAATATTTTTATCACTTAATAAAGGTTATGAATGGGCATTAAATAAAACACTATCTTTTCCTATTATTATATTAGCAATCGGAATAGCATTTTCAGCAACTGCTTATAGTCTTTACAAAGAAGTTCCAAAAGAATTTGCACCTACAGAAGATAGAGGAGTATTTTTAGTTGTTTTAATGGCTCCTGAAGGAGCTACCTTAAATTATACAAGAGATTATCTTTTAGAAGTAGAAGATAAACTGGCTTCTATTGGTCCTAAAGGTTCAAAAGAAATTGATACATTATTTGGAGTACTAGCTCCAGGATTAAGTAGACCAAGTCCAGTAAACTTTGCGATTGCATTTGTTGTGTTGAAGCCTTGGCAAGATAGGATTAGAAGCCAGCAAGAGATAGTAAGAGAATTTTTTCCTAAATTACTTGGAGTACCTGGTGCAAATGTATTTGCTATTAATCCTCCAAGCTTAAATCAACCTGGAAGAAAGTCTCCCGTTCAATTTGTGCTAGGTGGACCAAGCTACGACACTCTAAAAGACTGGAGCAGAATTATTATTAGTAAAGCTAAAGAAGAGAATCCAAAATTATTGAGTATTGATGCTGATTATAAAGAAACAAAGCCTGAATTAAAAGTTGATATAAATAGAGATAGAGCAGCAACAATGGAAGTCTCTATAGCGGACATAGGAAGAACTTTAGAAACTATGCTTGGATCACGTTTTGTAACTACACTTAATGATAGAGGTGTTCAATATAATGTTGTTATTCAAGCAAGAAATCAAGATAGAGAAACACCAAATGATCTTGAAAATATATATATTAGAAACTCTAAAAATAACCTTATCCCCTTAAATAATTTAATTACTACCAATGAAACTGCTGCTCCTAAAGAACTAAACAGATTCGATAGAATGCGTTCTGTGACAATTTCAGCTTCACTAGCCCCAGGTTATAGCCTAGGAGAAGCATTAGATTATCTTGATAACATAGCAGTAACTAGTCTTCCGCCAGAAGCAAGAATTTCTTATGCTGGACAATCTCGTGAATTTAGAGATTCTTCTTCCTCTCTAATGATTACTTTTGGATTGGCTTTATTAGTAGTATTCTTAGTTTTAGCTGCTCAATTTGAAAGCTTTGTTCATCCTATTATCATTATGCTATCAGTACCATTAGCAATCACTGGTGCTCTTGCTACTTTATATTTAACTGGAATTACACTAAACGTTTATAGTCAAATTGGTTTAGTAATGTTAATAGGCCTAGTTGCAAAAAATGCAATTTTAATAGTAGAATTTGCTAATCAATTAAGAGAACAAGGTAGATCTATAAGAGATGCTGTAAAAGAGTCAGCTGCAGCAAGATTAAGACCAATTTTAATGACTACTATTGCTACGGTTTTTGGTGCAATGCCTCTTGCTCTGGCTACAGGTGCAGGTGCAGAAAGTAGAGCTTCTATCGGATGGGTAATAGTGGGAGGTGTTACTTTTTCTACTATTTTAAGTTTATTTATAGTGCCTGCTTTATATGATCTTTTAGCAAGGTTTACTAAACCATCCAGTCACATTGCAGATAAGCTAAGAAGTTTAGAAGATGAATATAGTAAAAATAAACTTCAAATAGCGGAGTGATTTTGTGAAAGCAGATTTTTTAATTATTGGTTCAGGAATGGCAGGAATGTCTGCCGCTTATAGACTTTCAAAATATGGAAAAGTAATAGTCTTAGAAAAGGAATCTTTACTTGGCTACCATACTACTGGAAGGTCTGCTGCTTTTTTTACTGAAAATTATGGAAATAAAATAATACGGTCCATTACTAAAGCAAGTAGATATTTTTTAGAAAACCCACCCTCCTGTTTTAAAAATGCTGAATTAATGACTAAATACGGAGGATCACTCTTTATCGCTAATAAGCATCAATCTAAATTGGTAGATAAAGAATTAAATTATGCTAAATCTCTTTCTGCAAACGTTTTTGAAATAGAAAAAAAAGAAGTACTAAATATGGTTCCTGTTATTAGAGAAGAGTATTTAGACCGTGCACTTCATGAACCTGACTCAAAAGTTATGGATGTTGATTTAATTCATCAAGGGTTTGCTCGTGGACTTAAAGATAATGACGGAAAGATTATATTTAATTCAGAAGTACAAAAAATAGAAAAAAATAATAATTTATGGAAATTGATAACAAAGAATGATGAATTTGTATCTCCCATAGTTATAAATGCTGCAGGAGCTTGGTGTGATGAAATTTCAATTTTAGCCGGATGTAACTCACTAAATTTAGCTCCTAAGAGAAGAACTGTAATAATTTTCGATCATTTAAAAGATATAAACACCTCTAAGTGGCCTGTAGTAATAGACATTGAAGATAATTTTTATTTTAAATCTGAAGCAGGAAAAATTTTAGCCTCACCAGCAGATGAAACAGATAGTCCGCCATGTGATTCACAACCTGAAGAATTAGATATAGCTTTAACAATTGATCGAATCGAAAATGCTACTAATTTTAAAATTAAAAATATTGATCATAAATGGTCAGGATTAAGGTCTTTTTTTCCTGACAGAACTCCTGTCGTAGGAGAGGACCCTTCAAGATCTGGCTTTTATTGGTTAGCAGGACAGGGTGGATATGGAATACAAACTGCACCAGGTATTTCTAAAATTATAGAATGTCTAATAACTGGACATAATTGGCCAGACTATTTATATGATCTCTCAATAACTCCAGAAACTTTAAGTCCGAAAAGGAAAATTTAGTATATTATGGTTGAGTTAATTTTATTTCGATCCTTCTATTTTTTCTAAGTGAAGCGGGATCAGAACCTATTTCTAATGGTTGAAATTCAGCAAAACCCGCAACTGATATTTTTTCTGAATCAACTCCAGAGTTAATAAGTACTCTTCCAACAGAAATTGCTCTTGCTGCACTTAACTCCCAGTTAGAAGGATATAGTGCCGTACTAATAGGGTTTTGATCCGTATGCCCTTGAATTTGTAAAACCCAAGGAATATCTCTAGGAATATCTTTTGTGATGTCTAATAGTATTCTAGACATATTAGATAATTGAATAAAGCCTTCTGAACCAACTTCTGCAGAACCTGACTCAAATAAAACTTCAGATTGAAATATAAACCTATCTCCTACTATTAAAATATCTTCTCTATTACCTAAAATTTCTCTTAACCTGCCAAAAAATTCAGATTTATATTGATTTAATTCTCCTACTTTAACAGCCAACGCTGTATTTAATTTTTTTCCTAATTCAATTATTTGTATATCTTTCTTTTTAATATCCGCCGCATTAATATCTAATAAATTTTGAATAATATTAAGTTGATCCCTTAGTTCAAGAATTTGCATATTTAATATACTCACTTGATTCTTTGCCGCTTCAGATAATCTAACTTCTACTTCAGCATTTTCTAGTTTAACATTAGTGGCACGCAAAGTTATTAATAATTCCTGAAGCTCATTTTCTAAGTCTTGGTTTTTATTTTCTAAATTTAGATTGTCTTCTTTTATTTCATTTGTAGAATCTTTTAAAGCGCTTAATAATCTATTTAATTCAATATTTTTACTTTTTAAATCTGTAAACTCCATTGCTAGCAGATCACTTGCAACTCCTGAATTATTTAATTTTTCATTAAGTCTAGAAATTGTACTTGTTAAGTTCTTATTTTCTTTTTTCTCTAGAGATAGTAATTCAGAAAGTTGATTAATCTGAATATTTAATCCTTCTAATGCATCATCTTTATTTGATAGTAGTTTAGACAAAAGAAATTCAGAAGAGACAAAAATAGTTAATAAAAATATTAAAACTAATAATAAAGTTGATATCGCATCAACGAATCCTGGCCATATTTCAGTTGATCGTCTAGTTTTACCTCTCGACCTAATCAAATTTAAAACTCCTAATTCTTATTTTTTTGTTTTTTCAACAGCAGCAGATATAGTTTTTGCTAATAATTTAATTTCTGATCTCAATTCACTAGCAAGTTGCTTGCTAGCTTGGTTACTATCTTCCACTAATCTTTTAATAGAAATATCCATACTTCTAATATGTTCTTTTGTAGGCTCATCTAGGCCATTTGGATTATCTTTCATAAATTCTACCATAGGTGTTATATCAATTGATTTATCATTAATTTTATCAAAATTCTTTTGATTAGTTTTGATTTGATCAGCAACAGCAGACATTTTTTCAGCTAAATTTGCAAAGTTATCTGCTAGATGCTTTCTTTCATCTTCTCCGCGTCCTAAGGTTCTTTGTAAAGAGTCAATACTTTCTGCGGTTTGCTCAAGTAGTGCTTGTACATATACTGGAACTCCGTCTTCTTGAATTTTTTTAGAATCTTTATTATTTGATGGATTTATTGAAATTAAACTCATAGAGGATAACCATTCTTCCACATCATTATAAAATTGATTTTGTGCTTGTGAGGCTTGTATATCTAAAAAACCAAGTATTAAGGATCCAGATAATCCAAACAAAGATGAAGAGAAAGCTGTACCCATACCATTTAAGGGTTGTTTCAAACCTTCTTTAAGTTTTAAAAACATAGAAGTATTATCTTCACCAGTCACTCCTAATGAATTTATGACTGCCCCTACGGAATCAATAGTACTTAATAAACCCCAAAAAGTACCTAGTAAACCTAAAAATACTAACAATCCAATTAAATAACGTGAAATTTCTCTTGTTTCATCTAATCTTAAAGTTAAACTATCTAAAAGTGATCTCATTGCTAATGAAGATATAGTAAATCTACCTTTATGCTCTTCTAACATTCCTGCCATCGGAGCTAATAAAATTAATTTTTTATTTTTTACATTTCCTGTTAAGCCTTTTGACTTATTTCTTCTATAATTCTCTATCCATAGAATTTCTGGTATTAAGGTATATACTTGTCTCAATATAATTATTATTCCAAATATTAAAACAGCAAAAATTAAGCCATTTATAATTGGATTAGTCAAAAATGCATTTATTAGAGAACTTATTAGAAAAAAGCCTAATACTAAATTAAGTATAATAAAAATTATCATTCTTTGAATAAATCTATTTGGACTATTCATCTCTTTCACCAAAATTTTTATTAATTAATTACATAACTTAAAATAAGTTAATTAATAAATTATTACAACTATTTGATGTTTTGAAACTTTATGAATTTAATATATTTTGTAATTCTTTAACAATATTAACATTACCTGCTACAATATTTCCTGTCAGTAATGGGTTTTCTATATTATCTATTCCTGAAGCTAAACCACCTGCTTCTTTCACTAATATTATTCCAGCTGCGACGTCCCAAGGACTTAAACCATATTCCCAAAACCCATCTACCTTCCCTGCGGCAACATAAGCTAAATCTAAAGAAGCAGCTCCAAATCTTCTCAGACCTGCTACTTTTGACATAACCGCTTCTTGACTTCTAATGTGCTGTTTATGATCTCCGCGTCCAAGAAATGGAATTCCCAAAGCAATTACAGATTTGTCTAGAGTACTTTTATTAGTAACTCTTAACCTTTGGTCATTTAAATATGCTCCAGTTCCCTCTTCTGCCCAATAAAAATCGTTATGAACTGGGTCATATACTAATCCTGCTATCAACTTATCTTTCTGATTCAAAGCTATAGAAATACCAAAATATGGTATACCATTCATAAAATTTAATGTCCCATCAATAGGGTCAATAATCCAAGTAAATTCATTATCATTAATACTACTTTTATTATTACCTTCTTCCATTAAAAATCCATAATTTTCTCTTGCTCTTGAAAGTTCATAATGAATAATTTCTTGTGCTTTTATATCAGCCATAGTTACAAAATCATTTTGACCTTTTATAGAAACCTGAAGTTTTTCTAATTCTCCAAAATCTCTCAATATTGACTTAGATGCTTTTCTAGCAGCAGCCATCATTATAGTAATATTCGCTGAATATCTAATCATAAAATTTCCTAAGAGTTTAAGTTTTTTCTTTTCCTACGTAGGTACAGTCTATAGTAGCTACTATTACTTTAGTACCTACAGTAATATGCGGTGGAACCATAATACGTAAGTCATTATCTAAAATTGCTGGTTTATAAGAAGATGATGCTGTTTGTCCCTTTACCACTAATTCCGTTTCTATAACTTCATGCACTACTTGTTCAGGCAGATCTATTCCTATTGGCTTTCCATCAACTATTTCTAAAGTAACTTCCATACCATCTTTTAAAAAAGCTTTTTGTTCACCAATTAAAGAAATTGAGAGCTCAATTTGTTCAAAATTTTCTGAATCCATGAAAGTTAACATTTCATCACTGCTAAATAAATACTGATAAGACCTAGTGTCAATGCTTAATTTTTCTACTACTTCATTTGCTCTGAAGCGTTCATTCAATTTTGACCCCGTCTTTAAGTTTTTAAGTTCTACCTGGTTGAAAGCACCTCCCTTTCCAGGCTTTACTGCCATACATTTTATTGCTCTCCATTGAGCATTTTGATGCTCTATAATATTTCCAGGCTTAATTGCATTTCCGTTAATTTTCATCTGAGGAATACTCCTATAATCAATAATATAATTATAACTTAATTTTAAAATAGGTTTATAATAACTTTTTAAGTTTAAATATATAAATTTTTAAACTAAAATGTTTTCGAATTTTTTTATAGCTATTTCTGGTTGCTCTTTATTATTCCATATACAACCGATTACAGCTATAAAGTCAACACCTACTTTAACTAACTCTTCACAGTTTTTAGAGTTAATACCACCTATTGCGACACAAGGAATATTACTTATATAGACCCAATCTTTAACGGTAGTTATTTCTGCCTTTGACTTTGGTATTTTTGTTTTAGTCTCAAAAAAAGCTCCAAAAGCAACATAATCTGCACCATTTTCTCCAGCTTCCATAGCTAAGTGCTTAGAATTATAACATGATGCACCAATTATAGCTTGCGTACCTAATAATTTTCTAGCCTCTAAAATACTTCCATCATCCTCGCCTAAATGAACACCATCTGCTTTAACCTCATAAGCTAAATCTAATCTATCATTTAATATGAACGGAACATTATATTTTTTACATATTGGAATGAGTTGTTTAGAAGCAGAAATTATATAATTATCTTCAGTACTTTTTAATCTTAATTGAAAACATGATACTAAACCTGTTTTTAAGACCTCTTCCAAGACTTTAGGAAATTCATTAACTTTTATATGATCTGGTGAAATTAAATATAATTTTGTTAATAACTTTTTATTATCCATAATTTCTTTAATTTTTACCTTTATATATCTCTATTACTTGAGCAAGCAAAGATAACGCTTCGTCTCTTGGTCTTTGGAAGGTATTACGTCCAATGATAGAACCATTACCTCCTCCATCACGAATTTCTCTGATATCATTTAATAAATCTTGCATATTTGTAAATGCGTTTCCTGAAAAAACTACTATTCTTCTATTATTAAAAGATGACTGCATAACATGAGCAATTCTTTTAGTTAAGCTTGAAATATCTTCATCTTTATATGAATTTTGAGCTTCTTTTTGTTCTATATGTTCTGACGGAGGTTTTACTTTAATAATATGTGCCCCTAATAAAGCTGCCATATGTGCTGCATAAGCACATACATCCATAGCTGTTTCGCCTTCTTTGGATAAATCCCCTCCTCTAGGGTAAGACCAAACTACTACAGCTAAACCAAAAGATTTTGCTTCTATTGCTAACTCTTTTAGTTCTTCCATCATCTCAAATTGATATTCCGAACCAGGATAAATAGTAAAACCTACGGCCATACAACCTAGTCTTAAGGCATCTTCAATTGAACCATGTACTGCCTGATCTTTTAGTGTTGATAGACTATTTGCACTATTTAATTTTAATATAGTAGGAATCTGTCCAGCAAATGTATCTGCACCAGCCTCTAACATTCCTAAAGGAGCTGCATATGCATTTAAACCTGCATCGATTGCAAGTTTATAGTGATAGTGAGGATCATAGGCATCAGGATTAGGAGAAAAAGATCTTGCAGGACCATGTTCATAACCTTGGTCTACCGGTAATATAACTAATTTACCAGTACCTGCTAATTTTCCATGCATCAAAATTCTAGCAATATTAGCTTTAGTTCCAGGATTATCACTTTCATAATTATTTAATATATTTTTTACTACTTTAGTAATTTTCATTAAACTTTCTCCCTATTTTAATCATTTAAAACTTGTAAACCAGGCAACGATTTGCCTTCTATCCATTCCAAAAATGCACCACCTGCAACAGAAATATATGAAAAACCTCCTGAAGCTCCTGCATGATTTAGAGCAGAAACAGTGTCTCCTCCTCCAGCTACACTTACCAATCCCCCTGCTCTAGTCATCATTGCAGCTGTCAACGCACATGAAGAAGTACTTTCATCAAAAGGTGGTATTTCAAATACACCAAGAGGTCCATTCCAAAGAAGTGTTTTACTATTAATAATCCCATTAGATATTAATTCTACCGTTTTTTCTCCTACATCTAAAATCATATTATTTTTTTGAACATTATCTAAATCAACAGCAGAACTTTCAACTCCAAATTCCAATTTATCTGCAACTATTGCATCTACTGGCAAAATAATATCACAACTCACAGTTTTTGCCTTTTCCATAATATTTTTTGCTTCTTCTAACATATCTTTTTCATAAAAAGATGAACCTATATTTAAACCTTTGGCTGCTAAGAATGTATTAGCCATTCCTCCACCAATAGCTAGATATTTCATTTTTTCCACTAAATTACCTAATAGCTTTAATTTAGTAGAAACTTTAGAACCACCAATAATAGCCATCATAGGAGGCTCAGAATTTTTTAAAACCTTTTCAAGCATTTCTATCTCTAATTGTAATGCTAGACCAGCATATGATGGCAAGTATTTTGTTATTCCATGAACTGAAGAATGAGCCCTATGACAAACAGAAAAAGAATCATTAATATATAAATCAGCTAAATCAGCTAGAGATTTACAAAATACAGGATCATTTTTTTCTTCTCCTTCATAGAATCTTACATTCTCTAAAAGAGCTATTCCACCATTCGGTAAATCACTAATAACCTGCTTGGCAACATCTCCAATACAATCTGGTACAACTACTACTTCAGACGCTTTGAAAACTTCTGATATACTTTCTGATACAAATCCTAATGAAAAATTTTCATCGAACTTTCCTCCTGGTCTTCCAAAATGAGACAATAAAGCTACTTTTGCTCCTTTATTTACTAAAGTAATAATTGTTGGAGCATGTCTTTCTATTCTACTAGTATCAGAAATTTCTCCATCCTCAGAAATTGGAACATTGAAATCACATCTTACTAAAACAATCTTGCCAGCCACATCTAAATTCTCAATAGTTTTAAGCGGCATATTTATTTCCCCATAAGAACTGCTACATCAGCCATTCTATTTGAAAAACCCCATTCATTATCATACCAAGATAAAACTCTAACTAATTTTTCTTTAACAACTTGCGTTTGAGTAGCATCAAAATTTGAAGAAGCAGGATTATGATTAAAATCAATTGAGACTAAGGGTTCACTATTATATGTTAAAATACCTGACATATTTCCAGAAGCCGCTTCTTTAATTGAGTTATTAATTTCTTCTATTGATGTAGATTTTTCTGCATAAAAAGTTAAATCCACCATTGATACATTTACTGTAGGAACTCTTACAGCAGTCCCATCCAATTTACCTGACAATTCTGGCAATACCAAACCAACAGCCTTTGCTGCACCTGTTGATGTTGGTATCATTGAGGATGAAGCAGCTCTAGCTCTTCTTAAATCAGAATGTAAAGTATCTAAAACTGGTTGGTCTCCTGTAAAAGCATGCACTGTTGTCATAAAACCACTTTCAATACCTACAACCTGATTTAATATTTTTGCTACTGGCGCTAAGCAATTAGTTGTGCAACTTGCGTTAGAGATAATCTTATGATCATTTTTTATACCAGTCTCATTGACACCATGAACTACAGTGTAATCTACCCCATTCCCAGGAGCTGATATTAATACCTTCTTTGCTCCAGCTATTATATGCTTATTTGCATCTTCTTTCTTAGTAAATAATCCAGTACACTCTAAAGTTATATCAATTCCTAAATCACCCCATGGAAGATCTTCAGGATTTCTTTCAGAAAAAACTTTAATATTTCCATGCTCAGTATTAATTCCATCAGAAGTAACAGTCACTTTACTATTTAGCTTACCATGAACACTATCATAACTTAATAAATGAGCATTAGCTTCGACAGAACCCAAATCATTAATTGCTACAACACTAATATCATTTCTTTTGGATTCTATGATAGCTCTTAAAACTAACCTGCCTATTCTTCCAAATCCATTTATTGCTACTTTTACTGTCATGTGTTTCTCCTATTTAATATTAATTTAGCTGAACTCATTACTTTTTCTTCAGTAATAGAAAAGTACTTATATAAATCTTTAGCCGGGGCAGAAGACCCAAAACTAGTCATTCCTATAAAAATATCATTTTCATTCAAGATGTAATCCCAGCTCTGTCTCACTCCCGCTTCTATAACTATTTTAGGAATAGATTTAATAATTGTGTCTTTATATTCTTTATTTTGCATATAAAACCTATCCAAACAAGGAACAGAAATTACTCTTACTTTAATACCTTCAAGTTCAAGTCTTTCTGCTGCATTTACTGCAATTTCAATCTCAGAGCCAGAAGAGTATAAACAAATATCAGCATCATCTCTATCAACTAGTATATATGCACCTAAAGCTGATAAATTATTTTTTATAAATTTCTTTCTAACTGGTTTTAAATTTTGTCTAGATAAAGCAATAATACTAGGAGTATTTAGTGATTGAAGAGATGCCTGCCATACTTCCAAAGTTTCTATGCTATCTGCTGGCCTCCATACTTCTAAATTAGGAATAGCTCTTAAAGCAGATAAATGTTCTACAGGTTGATGTGTGGGTCCATCTTCACCAAGCCCAATAGAATCATGAGTCATAATATATATAACCCTTAAACCCATTAAAGCTGATAGACGAATAGAAGGTCTACAGTAATCAGTAAATACTAAAAATGTTCCACCATATGGAATTAAGCCAGAATGAAGAGCTATTCCATTCATTATAGCCGCCATTCCATGTTCTCTTATTCCATAATATATATAACTTCCACTAAAGTCGCTTGAAGTAATAGTCTTTTGGTTTTTT
>JAQWLZ010000020.1 GCA_029247025.1 Alphaproteobacteria bacterium
ATCTTTACCTCTAATTAAAGTTCTTGAGGTTGCTACTTTTTATACTATGTTTAACTTAAAACCAGTTGGAAAGAACCTTCTTCAAGTTTGCACTACAACGCCTTGTTGGTTGAGAGGTAGTGATGATATTGTCTCAGTTTGTAAAAATAAATTAGGTATAGATTTTGGAGAAACTACTCAAGACAATAAATTTACTCTGTTAGAAGTTGAATGTCTTGGGGCTTGTTCAAATGCTCCTATGGTTCAGATAAATGATTATTTTTATGAGGACTTAAATGAAGACTCAATGATTAAAATAATAGAGGATATACAAAAAGGTAATAAACCAAAACCTGGACCTCAGTCAAAAAGAACTGGTTCTGAGCCACATAATAATAGGGTAAAAGTATAATGATATCTATGAACAATATTATTTTTAATGATATATATGGTTTTAAAGGAAATAGCATACATAAAAGTATTGAAAGAGGAGATTGGGATAATACAAAAGCCCTTCTTGATAAAGGACCAGAATGGATAATTGAAGAGGTTAAATCTTCTGAACTAAGAGGAAGAGGTGGTGCAGGTTTCCCAACTGGGCTAAAGTGGTCTTTCATGCCTAAGGAAAAAAATAAACCCCATTATATCGTTATTAATGCTGATGAAAGTGAACCAGGAACCTGTAAAGATCGAGAAATTATGAGAAATGAGCCGCATAAGCTTATAGAAGGGATATTATTGGCAGGTTATGCAATGCAAGCTAATCAAGGTTTTATATATATTAGAGGAGAGTTTGTTCAAGAAGCAATTGCCTTGGATAAAGCTATAAAAGAAGCCTATAGTAAAGGATATCTTGGCAAAAATGCATGTAAATCAGGATATAGTTTCGATATAACTTTGCATAGAGGTGCAGGTGCATACATTTGTGGAGAAGAAACTGCACTTTTAGAAAGTCTTGAAGGAAAAAAGGGACAACCTAGATTAAAGCCTCCTTTTCCAGCAAATGCTGGGTTATATGGTTGTCCAACAACAGTATCTAATGTTGAAACTGTCGCAGTAGTTCCTACAATCTTAAGAAGAGAAGCAAGTTGGTTTGCATCATTAGGTAATAAAAATAATACTGGTACTAAATTATTTTGTATATCTGGCCATGTTAATTCACCTTGTGTAGTTGAGGAAGAAATGGGAATTTCTCTCAAAGAACTGTTAGAAGTACATGCAGGTGGAGTTACAGGAGGTTGGGATAACTTGTTAGCTGTTATACCAGGAGGTTCATCAACTCCTCTTATTCCATCATCAATATGTGAAGATATAATAATGGACTTTGATGCTTTAAAAAATGTAGGCACAGGATTAGGAACAGCTGGTGTTATTGTTATGGATAAATCTACTGATATAATAAAAGCTATCTGGAGATTATCAAAGTTCTATAAACATGAGTCATGCGGCCAGTGTACGCCTTGTCGTGAAGGCACTGGCTGGGTAATGAGATCTATGGAAAAACTGATACATGGAAATGCCAACATTAAAGATATTGATATATTAAAGAATGTTTGTGACCAAATAGAGGGGCATACTATTTGTGCTTTAGGAGATGCAGCAGCTTGGCCAGTCCAAGGTTTGATAAAACATTTTAGACCTGAAATTGAAAGAAGAATTAATAATTATAAACTTTTAAAAGTAGCTGAATAGGGTTTTATAAATATGGTAAAACTATTTGTAGATGATAAGGAAATTGAAGTAGAGCAGGGTTCAACTGTTATGCAGGCGTGTGAAAAGACAGGAGCTGAAATACCACGCTTTTGTTTTCATGAAAGGTTATCTATAGCAGGAAATTGTAGAATGTGCTTGGTCGCATTAGAAGGTTCACCCAAACCAGTTGCGAGTTGCGCTATGCCTGCAACAGAAGGTATGAAAATCATTACAAATTCAGAAACAGTAAAGGCTGCGAGAGAAGGCGTTATGGAGTTTTTATTGATTAATCATCCTTTAGATTGTCCAATATGTGATCAAGGAGGAGAATGTGATTTACAAGACCAGGCTTTATTTTATGGAAGAGGAGAGACTAGATATGAAGAAGATAAAAGATCTGTAGATAATAAACCTTTTGGTCCCTTAATTAAAACAACTATGACGAGATGTATTCATTGTACTAGGTGTGTAAGATTCATGGATGAAGTTGCAGGAGTTCATGATTTAGGTGCTATTGGTAGAGGTGAAGATATGGAAATTATTACAAATTCACCATCGGGCCTTGGAGGAGAATTATCAGGAAATATTATAGATTTATGTCCCGTGGGTGCTCTTACTTCTGCACCTTATGCCTTTAAGGCAAGACCATGGGAATTATCAAAAACTAATAGCATAGACGTTTTAGATGGATTAGGTTCTTCTATTCAAATTGGATCAAAGGATGGACAGGTCCTAAGGGTGCTTCCAAGATTAAATGAAGAGATCAATGAAGAATGGATTGGAGATAAATCAAGGTTTGCAATAGATGGATTGCTTAATCAAAGATTAGATGTCCCATACAAAAGAAACTCAAGTGGAAAATTAATAGCTTGCTCTTGGGAAGAAGCTTTTCAAAGTATTAAAGCAAGAACAAATAATTTAAAAGCTAAAGAGATGGCATCTATAGTTGGAGGTCAAGCCTGTTTAGAGTCCATAGTAGCTCTAAAAGACCTAATGGAATCATTAAAAATTACTAATTTAGATAGTAGGCCAGAATCATCAAAATTACCTATAAATTATAAAGATAGAGGTGGTTGGTTATTTAATCCTTCGATATCAGGTATTGAGGAAATAGATAATTTATTAATTATAGGAAGTCAGCCTCGATATGAGGCAGCTTTATTAGATGCTCGAATTAGAAAGTCATGGTTAAAAAATAATATAAAAATTTCTCGTATTGGTGGGGGAGATAAAACTAGTTATGAAATAAATGATTTAGGCAGTGATATTCAAATTATAGATCAAATATATAAAGGAAAGCATAGTTATAATAAAATATTAGAAAAATCAAATAAAACTCTGATTTTAATAGGAGAATCAGTTTTAAATAGAAATGATGGAGCAGGCATATTAGGTAGGCTTAGAGAAATAGCTAAAAAATATAATTTTTATTCAAATAAATGGAATGGAATAGGAGTTCTTCATACTGCTGCTAATAGGGTAGGAGCTCTAGAGGCTGGATTTGTTCCTGGGAAAAATGGATTATGTACAGAAGGTATTTTGAAGTGCTTAAAATCGAATAAAATAAAGTTATTATGGTTATTAGGTTATGATGAGGTTATTCCTAAAAATAATTCTGAATCTTTTATAATATATCAAGGTCATCATGGTGATATTGGAGCAAATTCTGCTGATTTAATTTTACCTGGTTCAGCATATACAGAAAAAAATGCAACTTATATTAATACAGAGGGAAGGGTTCAAAGAACATATGCTTCTGTTCCTCCTCCTGGAAATGCTAAGGAAGATTGGAAAATTATAAGAGCTTTTTCGGAATATATTAATAAGATACTTCCATATAATAATATTTCACAATTAAGAGCTAGATTTGAAAAAATTAATAAAAATTTTAATATTGAAAATTCCATAATTAAATCAGTTACTAGTGATATTGGTGATACTTCTGTAAAGTTAAGTAGTTCTAAAATAGAACCTGCAAATATTAACTATTTTATGACTTGCCCAATTTCTAGGTCTTCCGAAACTATGGCAAAATGTACAATTTCTAAAAGTAAATTGGATATGTGATGCTAGATATATTTTTAAATGATAATTTTATTAGTTTTATATTAATACTATTGAAGATTATTGCACTTGTTGTACCTTTATTAGTAATAGTAGCTTTTTTAACTTACGCAGAGAGAAAAGTAATTGCTTCTGTTCAATTAAGAAAAGGTCCAAATGTAGTTGGTCCATTTGGACTGTTACAGCCTTTAGCGGATGGATTAAAACTCTTTTCTAAGGAAACTATATTTCCAACAGTTTCAAATAAAATAGTCTTTTTGTTAGCTCCTATGATTGCATTTTCGCTTTCTATAGCTGCCTGGGCTGTTATTCCTTTAGCTGATGGATGGGTTATTTCTAATATAAATGTTGGTATACTCTATTTATTTGCTATATCTTCTTTATCTGTATATGGGATTATTATGGCAGGATGGGCTAGTAATTCCAAATATGCCTTTATGGGAGCTTTGAGATCTGCAGCTCAAATGGTTTCATATGAAGTTTCAATTGGTTTAGTTATAGTAACTGTTTTAGTTTGTGTAGGATCACTTAATTTAAGTGATATTGTTTATGCTCAAAAGTCAGTTTGGTACGTTTTTCCTCTATTTCCAATGTTTGTAGTATTTTTTATTTCCGCTTTAGCGGAAACAAATAGAGCTCCATTTGACTTGCCTGAGGATGAGTCTTCTTTAGTTGGTGGTTATTTCACAGAATATTCTTCTATGCTTTTTGCAATGTTTTTTCTAGGAGAGTATGCAGCTATGATTATGATGAGTGGTATGGCTACTATTTTATTTTTAGGTGGTTGGCTTCCTCCTTTCAATATTACTATATTAAATGATATACCAGGTTTTATTTGGTTTGCCGGAAAAACATCTTTGATGTTATTTACGTTTTTATGGGTTAGGGCCACTTTTCCTAGGTTTAGATACGATCAATTAATGAGAATTGGTTGGAAAGTATTTCTGCCTTTTTCATTATTGTGGGTTGTTTTAACTTCAGGGTTTTTAATTATTTTTGATTTACTACCTGCAAGTATTTAAGGAGAATATAATTGGGTAAAATATATAGGTCATTTTGGTTTATAATACTAGGAGAACTTTGTTCTGGAATGTTTTTGACCTTAAAATATATGTTTAAAAAACCAGTAACAATTAATTATCAATTTGAAAAAGGAAAATTAAGTCCTCGCTTTAGAGGAGAACATGCTTTGAGAAGATATCCTAATGGAGAGGAAAGGTGTATTGCATGTAAGCTATGTGAGGCAGTATGTCCTGCTTTAGCAATAACAATTGAATCTGAACCTAGGGAAGACAATAGTAGAAGAACAACTAGATATGATATTGATATGACAAAATGCATATATTGTGGCCTTTGTGAAGAAGCTTGTCCTGTAGATGCTATAGTTCAAGGCCCTAACTATGAATTTGCTAAAGAATCAAGAGAAGAACTTTTTTATGATAAAGAAAAATTATTAGAAAATGGTGATAGGTGGGAGTCAGTCTTATCTAAGAACATTCAAAAAGATAAACAATTTAGGTAGTATTAAGGTATAATTATATGCTCTCAGTTTTTTTCTATTTATTTTCAACTATAGCAGTTTTGTCTGCAATTATGGTCATTATTGCTAAAAACCCTGTTCATTCTGTATTTTTTTTAATTCTTACTTTTTTTAATGCTACTGGCTTATTCATTCTAATGGGAGCAGAATTTTTAGCAATGCTTCTTTTAGTTGTTTATGTCGGTGCAGTTGCTGTTTTATTTTTATTTGTGATCATGATGCTGAATATAGATTTTAATTCATTAAGGACAGGAATGATTAAAAATGCTCCTCTTGGCCTTTTAATCGGAGCTATTCTTTTAGGAGAAATTATTTTTTCTTATGTAGGAATGAGGTATGGTGTTGCAGGTACTCCTGGCAATGAACTATTTGTTGTATTATCAAAAGTTGAGAATACTAGAGCTATTGGAAATGTAATTTATACTGATTATATATACTTATTCCAATGTGCTGGTCTCATTCTATTAGTAGCAATGGTTGGGGCAATAGTTTTAACTCATAGAAAAAGAGAAAATGTAAAAAAACAAGATGCTGTTAAGCAAACTTTACGAAATAAATCTGACTCTATTGATATAAATGAAGTAGAGATAGGTAAAGGTGTTAATAATGTATGAAATTAGTCTTACTCATTATCTAATATTATCTTCAATTATATTTACCATTGGAATATTCGGAGTTTTTCTTAATAGAAAAAATTTAATTATAATTTTAATGTCTATAGAATTAATGTTACTAGCTGTAAATATAAACTTTATTGCTTTTTCAACTCATCTTAATCTTATTGTTGGACAGGTCTTTGCTTTATTTGTATTAACAGTCGCAGCTGCAGAAGCCGCTATTGGATTAGCAATCTTAGTGGTATTTTTTAGATCAAGAGGTTCTATTGCTGTTGATGATGCTAATAGTATGAAAGGTTAAAATGATTAAATTATTAGTATTCTTACCATTATTTGGATCCATTTTAAGTGGAATTTTTCCTTCATTTTTAGGAAAAAAGGGCGTTCTTTGGGTTCCTACTTTATTTTGCTCTTTATCATTAATATTTTCAATAATCTTATTAACACAAGCTATTTCAGGTGAGGTATATGTTGATAATCTTGGATATTGGATAAAGTCTGAATCTTTATCTGTAAGTTGGGCATTTAAGTTAGATATGTTAAGCGCTATTATGCTTTTTGTCGTTATGTTAGTATCAACATTAGTGCATCTATATTCTATTGGTTACATGGACCATGATGAACATAAATCTAGGTTTTTTTCATATTTATCATTATTTACTTTTGCTATGTTAATGTTGGTTACATCTAATAATTTTCTTCAATTATTCTTTGGCTGGGAAGGAGTTGGTCTTTGCTCTTATTTGCTTATTGGTTTTTGGTTCAAAAAACAAAGTGCTAATGCGGCAGCTATAAAAGCTTTTTTAGTCAACCGTATCGGTGATTTAGGCTTAATTTTAGGAATTTGTGTAATATATAAGTTAACTGGCAGTTTAGATTTTAAGATAGTGTTTGATAGTGCTTCATCATTAGTTAATTCTAATTTTATATTTTTTAACTACTCAATTCCTTATATTGAATTAGCATGCTTTTTATTATTTATCGGTGCGATGGGAAAATCTGCTCAAATTGGACTCCATACTTGGTTAGCAGATGCTATGGAGGGCCCTACTCCAGTTTCAGCTCTTATTCATGCAGCTACAATGGTTACTGCTGGAGTATTTTTAGTAGCTAGATGTTCACCATTATTTGAATATGCTCCAGTATCTCTAAATTTTGTTATAATAGTGGGAGCAGTTACATCAATTTTTGCAGCTTGTATTGCCATTACTCAAAATGACATAAAGAAAATTATTGCTTATTCTACATGTAGCCAGTTAGGCTATATGTTTTTTGCTTGTGGTGTTTCAGCATATTCTGCTGGAATGTTTCACCTTATGACACATGCATTTTTTAAAGCACTATTATTCCTTGGTGCGGGCTCCGTAATTCACGCTTTATCAGATGAGCAAGATATAAGAAAAATGGGGGGGTTGGCTAAAGCTCTACCATACACTTGTATAGCAATGTGGATTGGTTCACTTGCTTTAGCAGGCCTTCCTCCATTTGCAGGGTTTTTCTCAAAAGACATTATATTAGAAGCTGCGTGGGGTCATCATAGTAGTTTAGGGTATTTAGCATTTTATTTAGGACTTATAGCAGCTTTTTTAACAGCGTTATATTCATGGAAGATATTATTTATGGTTTTTCATGGAAAAGCTAGGTCTGATATAAGTAAAGCCCATGAATCTCCTATATATATACTTATACCTTTAAGTATTTTATCGGTTGGTGCTATTATTTCTGGTTGGATAGGCTATGTCATGGTCGATACTCACCATGATTTTTGGCAGGGTTCTATTTTAATATTGGATACTCATAAAGCTCTTATAAATGCGCATCATGTTCCTTTATTAGTCAAATTATCACCAATAATTGTGGCTCTTTTAGGTATTTATTTTGCTTGGTTGTTTTATTTAAAAAAAATACATCTTCCAAAAATATATTCTGAAAAATTTCCTAAAATATATAGT
>JAQWLZ010000025.1 GCA_029247025.1 Alphaproteobacteria bacterium
TAATCTCAATATTTTCACTTGCTTCCATAATTTCATAAATTCTCTCCTGAGATATTGGATGAGTTCTTAAATAAGGGTCTTGCCTATTTTCATGAAGTAATTCTTGTTTTCCTAAGATTTTTAATAATTTAGCTAGGGGAATACATGAACGGTTTACGGCAGTCATATATTTAATAGCCGCAGCATCCGCAAATTTTTCATTTTGTCTTGTATTTTTATAAAAATTTCTTTCAGCTATGGTGGGTCCTAGGGTAGCTAATTTTGCTAGACCAGAAGGTGTATTTAACCCAGCGGCTTTTGAGGCAGCCATTAGGCCAGCAGTAATTATTGTGGCAATAGTAACTGTATCTTGAGCTTTTTTCATAGAATTTATAGTTCTATTTAAATGTCCTCCAGCTATATGACCAATTTCATGTGCTAAAACTCCTATTAGAGCGTCTACCTCTTTTGCCTTTAATATAAGTCCTGTATTTATAAAAATATTTTGCCCACCAGCTACAAAAGCATTTATTGTTTCATCATTTACTATGTATACATTTACTGCATTAGGATTTAATCCTGCAACCTTAATTATTGGTTCTATCCATTCTCTAATATATAGCTCTATTTCTGCGTCTTGGATTAAATTTAAACTTTGTGCTTTAATTGTTTTAGAGGAAAAAAAAGATAATAATAAAAATAGAAATAATAATATTTTAGTGTATGATTTTATATATTTAAATAGTTTAATAGTAAGTTTTAACATTAATATCCATACATAAAAATTATTTATTTTTTATATCTTAATTATATATAAAATATAGATAGGTATAAATAAATAATTTTTTATAACTAGGTTTGATATGAGTATTACCAATTCAAAAAGATCTAACATAGCACCTTTTTTGGCTATAGATATGCTTACAAAAGCAAATAATTTAAAGTCTAAGGGCAATGATATTATTCATATGGATGTAGGAGAACCAGGTATAAGTACTCCAAAACATATATTAAAATATGCAACAGAAATAATAGGGAAAAAAAATATTGGATATACTGAATCAATAGGAATCCCTGAATTAAGAGATAAAATTTCTAATCATTATAAATATTGGTACGAGCAAGAAGTAAATTCAGAATGTATAGCTGTAACTGCAGGTGCCTCTGGAGCATTTCTTTTATCTTTATTAGCATTATTTGATCAAGGAGATAAAATTGCTATAATGACACCATACTATCCTGCATATATAAATGTAATGAAATCACTAAATTTAGATATTATATTTATAGAAGGTGATCATAATTCTAGCTATCAACTTACTTTGAATAAATTAGAGACTTTAAAAGATAGTATTAATGGTGTTGTTATAGCTTCTCCTGCAAATCCAACAGGAAGTATAATAAAAAACTCAGAATTAAAGAAAATTGCTACTTGGTGCAAAAATAATAATAAGGTTATTATTTGTGATGAGATTTATCATGGAATTGAATACAATCAAAAATCAGATACTATACTTCGTTATAATACAGATGCTATAGTGATTAATTCATTCTCAAAATACTTTAGTATGACTGGTTGGAGATTAGGATGGCTTATTGCACCTTCAAACATAATTAATGTTATTGAAAAGCTATCTATGTCATTATTTTTATGTCCTTCAACAATAGCACAAATAACTGCTACAAAAGCTTTTGATGATTATACTATTTTAAATAAAAATGTAGCTATTTATAATAAAAATAGAGAATTGCTAATTAACTTTTTTGAGGATATAGGCTTATCTAAGTATGCACCAGCTGATGGAGCATTTTATTTATATTTAGATATATCTAATATCACTGATAATTCGGCTGATTTTGCAATCAATTTATTAAATGAAGCTGGTGTTTCAATAACACCTGGTAAAGATTTTGATGATAAATTAGGAAAAAAATATGTAAGGATCTCTTATGGGGGTAGTAATCAAGATATTATTACTGGAACAAAAAGAATAGGAAATTGGTTAAAAACAAAATTATAACTACTTAACTTCTTCTTTATTCCACCAACCCTTTTTAATAGGACCTTTTATTCTTGGTTTAATTGCTTTAGAAGGTTTTTTTACTTTATCTTTTGTAGTTATTCCTGTCGCTTTTGTTGTGGTTTTGTCAGACTTTTCCTTAACTATACTAGGTTTACTTTTTTCATTAGGACCTTTTGATTTAGTATTTAACTTTTTTCTAGGCACTCTTTTTACACTTTTATCATTTTTACTTTCTGTTACCTGCTTTAATTTTTCTTCTTTATTAGGCTCATTTTCGTTACTATTTAACTGGTCATCTTTATTTTCATTATTTTTTACATTAAATTTATTAAATTTCTTTTTATTATTGGGGCGTTTGATTTTATTAGTATTTTTATTATTTGTATCATTCTTATTATTTTTATAATCATTTGTATTCTTGTTAAGATCAAGACTATTTTCTTCATTTGTTAAATTAGCATCAGGCACTATATTAATAATAATATTTCTTTTTTCTTCAATATTAGATAACTCTCTTCTTTTATTATTAAGAATATGTATAGCAGTTTCCTCAGGAATTTTTATTGTTAATGATTTATCACTGTAATTAGTTGCCTGTTTCTCAATATCATGTAAGGATTTTAGTGTTAGAGATTCTAAAGATCTTACTCTTCCATGACCAAAACAATGAGGGCAAGTAACAAATTCTGCTTCATAGATGCTTGGCCTAAGTCTTTGCCTAGACATTTCTAAGAGTCCAAATGATGAAATACTCCCTACTTGTATTTTTGCTCTATCTGAATAAAGTCTTTGTTTTAATATATTCTCAATGAATCTATTATTTTTACTTAAAACCATATCTATAAAATCTATTACTATTAGGCCAGACATGTCTCTTAATCTTAATTGTATAGCTAATTCTTCGGCAGCTTCTTTATTAGTCTGTAATGCAGTTTCTTCTATATTCCTTTCCTTTGTGGCTCTACCTGAATTAACATCAACAGCTACCAATGCTTCTGTTTGGTTTATGACAATATATCCACCACTTTTGAGGGTTGCTATAGGACTGTGAATTTTTTCTAATTTTGTATCTATATTATATTTTTGTAATAATGGTGTTTTTTCTTTGTACTCTTTTAGAATTTTTATTTTGCTTGGAATCAAAGTTTTCATATAGGTTTTTGCAGCTTTAAATGCACTATCACCCTGAATAATAATTTCCTCTATTTCTGGCGTGTATAAATCTCTAATACCTCTTTTAATAATATTATTTTCTTCATGAATTAGGGCAGGAGCTACTGATTTAAGAGTATTTTGTTTTATCTTTTCCCATGTTTTATTTAAAAAATTATAATCTCTTTTAATCTCTACTTTTGTTCTTTTAGATCCAGCAGTTCTAATAATTACTGCCATATTAATTGGAATATTTAAAGATTCTATAATTGATCTTAATTTTTTTCTATCATTAGAGTGCGTAATTCTTCTACTAATACCACCTTTTCTTATAGTATTTGTCATGAGTACACAGTATCTTCCAGCCAAAGATATAAATGTTGTTAAGGCAGCACCCTTGTTACCTCTTTCTTCTTTTGTTACTTGGATTAAAACAATTTGCCCTTTTTTGACTACCTCTTGAATTTTATATTTATTATAAAATTTAATTTTAGAGTTAGATTTTTGTTTTTGATCAGAACTATTACTTATTTCTGCTTCTTCTATATTATCATCTATATCATCATTATCATCTATATCAGAAACTTCTTTCTTAATGATACTTTCTTTATCAGCAATAGGAATTTGGAAATAGTCTGGATGTATTTCACTAAATGCTAAGAATCCATGTCTTTCATTACCATAATCAACAAATGCAGCTTGAAGAGAAGGCTCAACTCTAGCTATCTTGGCTAAATATAAATTGCCTCTATTTTGCTTTTTTGTCGTAGTCTCATGATCAAAATCTTCAATATCATTATCATTTGTAACTACTACACGGGTTTCTTCTAAGTATTCGGCGTCTATAAGAATACGCTTTGTCATTGAATATATTACTCCATGCCAATATAAATTTATTAATTACAAAGTAAAATTTATTATTAGCATTAATTAATAGCCTGATTTTTACATTTTTCAGGCATAAGTTTTTAAAAAAAATAGCATTAAATGATTTTTTATTTAGATCTATAAGTGAACTAAATTTATTATTTTTATATTTATTTACTAAAATCATTATGCTTCCTATAAGAAAAATTTTAATATTTATATCTAAAATTTGTTTAATTATATTTTTTACTTAACTAAAATCATTATTTATATTGTATATGTATAACAATGTGAACATTTTGTAAAATAGCAATAAAAATAAATATTTATTAGTCATAGGAAAAAAATAAATGAATATCGTAATAAAATTTATATATTTATTATTTCATATATCCATTTTACTTATATTCAATTCTTTTTTAAAATATTCATTTGCAGATAATATAAATATTTATAGTTATGAAAAAGGCAATTTTATAAGATTATTATTATCGAATAAAAAAAATTTCTTATCTAATTCTTTCATTCTAGATGACCCTCCAAGATTAGTAGTAGATATAAATAATATTGATAGTTTCTCTAAAAATAATTTTAACAATAAACTTATTAAAAAAATTAGGGCTTCTAAGACCAATGATAAAGCAAGAATAGTATTTGATTTAAAATTACCTATCAAAAATTTTAAAAAAACAATAATTACTGGAAAAGATGATAATTATACTCTTTTAATTGACTTAAATTTGCTCTCAGATCAGGGTGATTTTAGCAATAATTATAATAAAAATATTATTGTAATAGATGCAGGTCATGGTGGGCCTGATCCAGGCGCAGTAAGAAATAATATTAAAGAAAAAGATTTAACTCTATCAGCTGCAAAACTTTTAGAAAAGGAGCTTTTGAAAAAAAATTTTAAAGTATATTTAACAAGAAATTCTGATCGGTATATTAAACTAAGAAATAGAGTTAAGTATGCTAGAAATAAATCTGCTGACCTTTTTATTTCTATTCATGCTGATTCAACTTTAAATAAAAAAACAAATGGTACAAGTATTTATTCTTTATCTGAAAAAGCATCTGATAAACTGTCACAAGCATTAGCAGATAGAGATAACAAATCAGATTTAATAGCAGGATTAGATTTAGATGATTTAGATAAAGGTGTTTCCGATATTCTAATAGATTTAAGTAGACGTGAAACTAAGAATAGTTCAATTAATTTTGCTGAGTTATTTATATCTTATCTGGGTAAACAAAAATTTAATTTACTAAGAAGACCTCACAGACAGGCTGGTTTTGCAGTTTTGAAAGCACCTGATGTTCCTTCTGTTCTAATTGAGATGGGCTTTATGTCAAATAATTCTGATTTAAAAAAACTAACTAATCCTGAATTTCAAAAAATATTAATGATAAATGTCGCGAATATTATTGAAAAATATTTTCTATCTATAAAATAATTAAAAATTTATTGTTTTGTCAGTATGAAAATACCTTCAGTAGATAATAAATTATTAAAATAACTATCAGGTTTTTCAATTTTTTTTATATTGTTTTGTGTATTTCTGTATGCCTTATTAATTGATATATTTAGAGAATTACATAAATTTATAAAATCTTTTATAGTACATAAGTGAATATTGGGGGTTGAATACCATGGCTCTGATAACGTTTTGGTGACTGGCATAATTCCATAAAATAAAATTTGTAGTCTATATTTCCAATACCCAAAGTTAGGGATACAAATAATACACCTTTTACCTATTCTAAGCATTTCTTTTAAAACTTCTTTAGGCTTGTGAGTTGCTTGTAAAGTGTCACTTAATATAACCACGTCAAAAGTATTATCAGTAAAACTTACCAAATCTTCATCAGCATCTCCTTGAATAACAGAAAGACCTTTAGTAACTGACTCTTTAACGCCTAAATGACTAATTTCTATTCCTTGTCCTTGAATGTTTTTAGTTGTTTCAAGGTAATAGAGAAGGTCTCCATTGCCGCAACCTATATCTAAAACTTTATCATTATTATTTATTAATGAAGAGATTAAGTTTTGATTAATTTTATTAGTCATCTCTAAACTATATATTTATTTTTCTTGATACACCAGAAATAAAGCCGCTAAGTATTTCATAAAATTCATTAACTTCAAGTAGGAAACTATCATGTCCTTTATCAGATTCTACTTCAATATAACTTATATCTAAATTTGTTTTATTTAATGCTTTAACAATTTCATGGCTCTCTGAACTAGGAAAAAGCCAATCACTAGTAAAAGATACTATAAGAAATTTACATTCTGCTTTTTTAAATGCTAAAGATAAATCTCCTTTATAAGAACTTGTTAAATCAAAATAATCCATAGCTCTAGTGATATATAAGTAACTATTAGCATCAAATCTATCAACAAATGAGCTTCCTTGATGCCTTAAATAGCTTTCTACTTGAAAGTCTGCGTCAAATCCCCATGATAAAACTTTACTTTGCATGTCTCTTCCAAATTTTTTTTGAAAGGCTCCTTCAGATAAATACGTTATATGAGCAATCATACGAGCAACTGATAAACCGTGTCGGGGTTTAAGTTTTTTTTGGTAATAATTACCTTGATACCAATCTGGGTCATTCATGATTGCTTGTCTACCAACTTCATGGAATGCAATATTTTGCGCTGAGTGACGATAAGAAGTGGCAATAGGTATAGCTGAATATATTCTATCAGGATAACTAGCAGCCCATTCTAAAACCTGCATTCCACCCATAGAACCTCCTATAACAGAAAATAATTTTTCTATATGCATACTATCAATCAGCTTTAATTGTAAATTAACCATGTCTTTAATTGTAAATATAGGAAAATCCATTCCATATGGTTTACCTGTATCTGAATTAATTGAAGAGGGACCAGTTGTACCCATACATCCACCGAGAACGTTCATACAGATTATGTAATATTTATTTGTATCTAATATTTTATTAGGACCAACTATATTTTTCCACCAACCATCCCTATTGGTGACAGGATTTTTACCAGTAACAAATTGATCACCAGTTAAAGCATGACAAATTAATATTGCATTTGATTTTTGATTATTTAACTTCCCCCAAGTACTATAGGCTAAAGTAGTATTATTTAATAGCTGACCACCCTCTAAATGTAATTCTACAGGGCCAAAAGTATTATGAAACTTATTTTTTATATTAGTATTGTTAATTTTTTATTCTCTTTTATTTTTTAATCATTCTAAAATATTTAATATATTTTAATTACTTAATACTTACAATTATTACATGCTAATGGTTTTTTTCATATTAATAATATATATATAATTTATTATTTTTAAATAACTTTGGATATAAGTATGCCACTTAAAAAAAAGCCTATTGAAATAAACGATAGAAATAACAATGAAACAAAGCCTTTATCATTGATAAGAAAAAAAATAGACAGTATAGATAATAAGATTCATGACCTTATCATGAGTAGAGCACAATTAGTTTCGGACATAGCAAAAGAAAAAAGAAGTGAAAACTTTAAAGATATTATAATTTATAGGCCAGCAAGAGAACATGAGATATTAGCTAGATTAATTAAAAGGCATAAAGGAAACATATCTATAAGATCATTAATATCTATATGGAGAAATTTAATTTCAGCATATATATCTATTCAAGGAGAAGTAAAACTTATATTTACAAATAATATAGATAATATAGTAAATAGTCATTTTTCATCAGAAATTAAAAAAATTAAAAAAAATAATAGTGCTAGTTGTTTAAAAGGTTTAATGGAGAATAAAGCTCATATTGCTATCTTACCATTTCCTAATAAAAACAATGATTGGTGGAGTAAATTAAATAATTTCAAAGGAGTTAATATAGTTGGCAGTTTATCAGAAGATTTTTATGGAGAAACTACAGCATTAATATTAAGTAAACAGAAAATTGAATATAGTTCAAATAATATAGCTTTATATACTTTGAAAATTAATTCGGAAAATATAAGAGCGTATTCTGAATTTATATCTTCTAAAGGCTATAATTTAATTTGTCAAAAGTTGTTATCTGCTAAAAAATCTATAATTTTATTTTCTATAAAAGTATCTTCTGATAAAGAAATAAATTTAAAGTTTAAAGGTATAGAAAACTTTGAATTAGAAGCAAACTTAAAACCAAAAAATATAGGTGTTTATTCTCTTTTGAGTAAGGATATTTTAAATGGGTAAATTTAATAAAGTAACATTTATAGGTTTTGGTTTAATTAATTCATCTTTAGCTCATGTTTTTAAATCAAAATCATTAGCTAAGGAAACATGTGCATATTCTAGAAGAAAAGAAACACGTAATAAAATTAAAAAATTAAAAATAGTAGATAATGTTTATGATGATATAAAAAAATCTGTTAAAAATTCAGACTTAATAATTTTGGGTGTTCCAGTAGGAGCTATGAAAAAGATAGTTACTATTATTGCATCTTCACTAGAGAGTGGGGCTATAATTACGGATGTAGGGTCAGTAAAAAAAGAGCTTGTTGATTCTATTCCACTTGTTTTACCTAATCATATACATTTTATTCCAGGTCATCCAATTGCAGGAACAGAAAATTCAGGTCCTGAGTCAGGATTTTCAGAACTTTTCAAGGGCAGATGGTGCATTTTAACGCCTGGCCAAAATACGTCGAAAACTGCGTTAGCTAAAGTAAAGAATATGTGGATAGAAGCTGGTATGCAAATTGCTATAATGGATGCCGAATATCATGACAGAGTATTAGCAATAACTTCTCATATACCTCATTTAGTAGCATTTTCTATAGTTGGTACGGTAACAGAATTAGAAGATCAATTGAAAACAGAAGTGATAAAATATTCTGCAGGAGGTTTTAGGGATTTTACTAGAATAGCAGCTTCAGACCCTGTAATGTGGAGAGATGTTTTTTTAAATAATAGTGAAGCAGTTTTAGAGATGTTAGGAAGGTTTATTGAAGATTTAACTGCATTACAAAAAAGTATTAGATGGCAAGATGGAGAATCTTTAGAGAAGTTATTCACTAAAACAAGAGAAATACGAAAAGGTATAATTTCGGAGGAACAGGATTAATCTACTTTAATATTTTAAATTTTTCACATTTAACAATTTTACTCCCATCAAACTGAGGTTTCCATTTTGAATATTTATGGAAAATTTGGGAATTTTATTCGAAGCTTTAGAAGCAATTTCTATTGCTTTAATAATAAATTTTGACGTTTCTAACGTATTTTCATTTATAAAATTTTTATTCCTAAATATTAAAAATAGTTCATATAAATTATTGGCTTCAAGAGAAATAGAGCTTTGTATATCTTTGTTCTCATCTATTCCTATAAATGCATTACCATTAATAAAAGTTTTATTGATATTAAATTTGAAATTATCTATGTCTATTCCTCCTTCATTGGATAACCACGTATAATAATTATTAATATTTATATTTTTATAATTAGCTAATGACCCATTTATATCTGTATTTGTGATTACATTATTTTCAATAAAAAAAGGTTGATATAATAATTCTTTAATTTTAATTGAATATAGTAAGTTATTCTTATTATCATCCCTAAAATATATTTCTGGTTTATTGATTTTATGAGTATATTGATTATCTAAAATACTAATTTCATTAAGATTTATTGCTAATATTTTTTCATTCAATTTATTTATTCGAATTGATGCTATTATATCAGGATGAATAATAATTTTGTTATTTTGGTTTAATATATTTATTATTTCTGAGCTTTTGAGTATTACATGTTTAATATTCCAGGGCTGATAGATTATATCTAAATTTTCTATAAATACTTCTGTATTATATAACTTTATTTTAACAAAATTTAGTTTATTAACCACCCTGTAAGGAAAACCAAATTTTTCTAAATTTTCCCAAGTTAATATTATATCATTTTGCTTAAGGTTATTTTTAAGAATAATTAATTTTTCTTCTGTTACTTGCGAAATTCTTAAATACCAAATAAAATATAAAATTATTAAACTAATAAAAATTATAAACATAAAATAAATAATTCTTATTCCTGGAGCTCTTTCATTAGGTTTAATATTAATTATTTAATTTTCCATTATCTATTTTGATGCAGCTTTGAAATTAACTTAGTGGTACTTTGATTTTTAGTGAGAGAAATTCTTATAACTTTCCCGCCTATTTTTTTAATATAATCAGCACCAACAATTTCTTTCATTTTATAATCTGCTCCCTTAAATAATATATTAGGCTTTATTTTTTTAATTAATTTTATCGGAGTGTCTTCATTAAAACTAATAACATAATCTATCATTTTTAAAGAATTTAAGAGCTTTTCTCTAGCTTGAATATCTAAAATTGGTCTTGCTTCTCCTTTAAGCCTTTTTATTGATTGATCACTATTTACTGCAACTACTAGTTTATCGCATGCATCAGAAGCTTTTTGAAACATATCAATGTGGCCTGAATGTATTAGATCAAAGCATCCATTTGTAAAGCCAATAGTTTCATTATTATCTCGCCATTCATTTATATTTTTTAATAAATCTTTATCAGAAAGAATTTTTGAATTTTTATCGTTTATAGAAATTTTATATATTTCATCTTTATTAACAGATGATGTACCTATTTTTTTTACTGCTATACTCGCTCCTAAATTAGCAAATTGTGCAGAGTCAATATGGTTATTAGAAATACTTAAAGCAGCAGAAAACAATGCAATAACAGTGTCTCCTGCTCCAGTAACATCAAATACTTCTTCAGCATTTGACTTCAAATGATAGGTATTATTTTTACTTATTAAAGATAATCCATTTTCTCCTCTAGTAAGGAGTACGTTTTGAGACCATTTATTCTTAATAATATACTTTCCACATTTTAGAGCTAAATTATTATTTTTGGGGTTTATATGTGTAGCTTTATATGATTCTTTTGTATTCGGCGTAATAAAAAATGAACCTGTATACTTTGCAAAATTGTCCCCTTTGGGATCTACAATTACTTTTTTATTTTCTAGCGTTGCTAATTTTATAAGCTTTTTACAAAAGTTTTCATTAATAAACAACCCTTTACCATAATCAGAAAAAATTATGATATCTGCCTGTTTTATAAAAAGTTTAAAATATTGTAATACCTTCTGCTTTAAAATAGTATTTAATGGAGCAACTGTTTCTTGATCGGTTCTGAACAGTTGTTGCCCGTTTGCCATATATCTAGTTTTTAGAGTCGTATTTCTACTATTGTCTTGTAAAAGAGCATATTCTATATTTTTAAGCTTCTTAAAATTTGCTTTTAAAAGTTTTCCTGTTTCATCATTACCAATTATTGAAATGAATGAAGTTTTAATATTAAAAGAGTTTAAATTTTTTATAACATTACCAGCTCCTCCTACCGATAATTTAGTATTTTCTACCTTAACAATTGGAATAGGAGCTTCTGGGGAGATCCTATCAACAAGACCAAACACATATTTATCTAGCATGATATCACCAACCACCAAAACTTTTTTACTCTGAATATTAGTAATAATATGTTTAAGCTTAGAATGACTTATCATTAAATTTATTTAATCCGTTTGTTTTTCTTTAGAATTGGCGATTTCTTCAAATAAATTGTTAATATTCTCATTCTTAAGATCAGATTCATTGTTTTCAATATGGTCTTCTTTTTTTACTAAACCATATTTTATTCCAGAGTAGTTGGAATCTTTATTAATTTCTGTTTTATCCTGCATTTCCTTCCATCTAGATGACCTTCTTGCTTTTGATATTGCTTCAGCCAGATCATTTTGTTTGCATAAACCTAGCATAACTGGATCTTTCGGTGATACATTTGTAATATTCCAATGAGTTCTTTCTCTAATTTGGGTAATAGTAAATTTTGTTGTACCAATTAATTTAGAAATTTGTCCATCAGACATTTCTGGATGAAACTTTAAGACCCAAGATATAGCATTAGGTCTATCTTGCCTTCTTGATAAAGGAGTATATCTAGGAGGTTTTTTCTTTTTTGAAGATGAAGTAATATTTAATTTAGCAAGAATGAGAGGTTTTTTATTATTTTTTTCACATTCTTTTATATTTTCAATAGTTAACTCACCGCTAGCAATAGGATTTTTTCCTTTTATACCTGCTGCGACTTCCTCATCTGCGATACCTTGAACTTCCAACATATGTAATCCACAAAAATCTCCAACTTGTTGAAAAGATAATGATGTATTTTCTACAAGCCAAACTGCAGTTGCTTGAGGCATTAAAGGAATTTTCATAATTTATCTCCTAATTTTTAATTTATATTAAAGCATACTTTATATAGTTAGTATAATTTTTCCTACATGTTGACTAGATTCTATTAAGGCATGAGCTTTACTAACATCTTCTAACTTGTAACTACCATAAATTTGAGGCATTACCACTTTTTTTTCTAATAATGGCCATACTTTTTCGTATAGACTTTCAGCTATTAATCCTTTTTCTTCAACGGAGCGAGGCCTTAATGTAGAACCAGTAACTGTCAACCATTTTTTTAATACCGGTAATAAATTTAATTTACCTTCAAAACCTCCTTGAAAGGCAATTACTAATAATTTACCATTTTTTGCTAATATATTTAGGTTTTTATTAAAATAATCCGCACCAATAATATCTAAAATTATATTGATACCTTCATCATTAGTATATTCATTAACTACCTTTTCAAAATCATTCTTATTATAGTTTATAGCTAATTCTGCTCCTAGCTTATTCATTATTTTACATTTTTCATCAGAACCTACTGTAGTATAAACTTTAGCACCAAAGCTTTTAGCCAATTGTATTGCTGTAGTACCAATACCACTTGCTCCTCCATGAATTAAGATCTTATCATTTATTTTTAGATTCCCTCTGTCGAATACATTTGCCCATACTGTAAAGAAGGTTTCAGGTATAGCCGCAGCCTCTATAAAGGATAATCCTTTGGGTATAGGTAGAGTTTGTTTTATTGGAGCAACACAATAAGAAGAATAGCCTCCGCCTGAAACCAATGCACAAACATTATCACCAATTTTAAATTTACTATCTTTTGAATTCATAGCAACTATTTTACCTGCAATTTCTAAGCCAGGGATATCACTTGCCCCAGGTGGCGGAGGATATAACCCCTGTCTTTGCATAATATCTGGCCTATTAACACCTGCTGCTTCAACTTTAATTAGTAATTCATTATTTGCAATTTGAGGAGTATCTCTCTTTGTAATGACTAGATTATCAGGTCCTCCATATTTTACAATTTCTATACAATCAATTTTTTTTGGTATTATCATAATTTTAAATCCTTTTTATTATAGATTTATAATAAACATTGTATTAAATATGAAGTAAATATATTTTATAGGTAAAAAAAAATGGATGAAAATGAGGTTAATACTCCTAAAAATATTTTTGAAATAGGTGCTAATTTAGATGCATTATCTGTAGATGAACTAATAAATTATATATCTATTTTAGAAAATGAAATTATTAGAGTTAATTCTATTAAATTAGAAAAATCTAAAGCTCTAGAAGATGCAAAAAATTATTTTAAGAGAGAATAAAGGTTTAAAACTATGAAAGATGAATGGCCGCCAATTAATCCAACTAGAAAAGACTATATTTGGTGGTATGATTATTCTACTCGCTGGGGAGATAATGATATATATGGGCATGTAAATAATAATATTTATTATTCTATGTTTGATACAGCAGTAAACTATTTTTTAATAAAAAATGCTGGCTTTGATCCGTTAAAGTCTAATACTATTGGTGTTACACCTGAAACTAGGTGCAGATATTATAAATCAATAGAATATCCAGAAATAGTTGATGTAGGAATTAATATTAAAAAATTAGGAAATTCAAGTATTAGATATGAAATAGGAGTTTTTAGGAAAAATGAGGATGACCCATGTGCAGTAGGCTATTTTGTTCATGTATACGTTAATAGACTTGATCAGAAAAAAGTAGAAGCTATTCCTAGAAGTATATATAATGCGTGTGGTGAACTTTTAAATAAAAGTTAAATCTTTAAACCTGCAAATCTTTTATTAAACTTAGCTACTTGGCCTACATCATCTCTAACTACAGCTGGACCACCTGTCCAAGCAGGATGAGATTTTGAGTCTATATCTAGTTTTAATTTATCGCCTGGTTTACCATAAGTAGAACGAGTCTTGAATTCGGTGCCGTCTGTCATTTGCACTGTTATTTCATGATAATCAGGATGTATATCTTTTTTCATAATTAATTATCCTATATTCTAAATTACTATAATTTAATATATAATGTTAAAAAACAGATTACTATTTACTAGAACTTTGATATTTATGCAAGTAGGGAAGTATAAAATGTCCATGATACAAGATAATAAATTTCCACAACCATACGAGAAATGTTTTTTAGAGGTAGGTGATGGTCATGAAATATATGTTGAACAATTAGGAAACCCTCAGGGTATTCCTTTTATATTTTTACACGGTGGACCAGGAAGTGGTTGTCAAAATAGTCATAGATCACTATTCAATTTAGAAACTTGCAGAGTTATTTTATTTGATCAGAGGGGGGCAGGAAAATCTTTACCTAAAAGGTCTTTATATAAAAATACTACTCAGATGTTAATGAAAGATATGGAATTTATAAGAAATAAATTTAATATAAAAAAATGGTCAATAGTAGGAGGAAGTTGGGGGTCTACTTTAGGTTTAGCTTACTCTGAAAGTTATAGTGATTCTGTAGAAGGATTAATCTTAAGATCAGTATTTTTAGGGACTGAAGATAATATTACTTGGGCATTTGAAAAAGCAGCAAAAACGTTCAGACCTGAACTATGGAAAAAATGGATAGGCTTATTAGATAGGAAAGAACAAAAAACACCAATTCTATCATATGGGAAACGTTTAGAATCTTCAAATAAAATAATATCTAATTCAGCGGCATTAGCATGGTCACTCTACGAATCTATTTTATCACAAATAGATAGTGATATTATTTTTCCCAATAAATTTGATGATAAGTTATTTATGAATACATCCTCTGATCCGAATACTCCTTACTTTGAATGGCACTATATTAAAAATAATTTTTTTTTAGAGCAGGATGAACTAATAAAAAACGCTTATAAATTGAATGGGATTCCAGGAAGTATAATTCAAGGTCGATACGACCTTTTGTGCCCAGTAATAAATGCTTATGAAATTGCAGCTAACTGGAAAAATAGTAATTTAATTATTGTAGATGAAGGAGCACACTCTGCCAACTCTGATCCTATGAGAACAGAACTTATTAAGGCTATTAATGATTTAACAAATAAATTAATATAGGTTTTATTAGCTCTATAAATAATGTAGACATTTAAAATATAAAAGTTAAATGAATTTAAGGAATTTCATTGTATAAATTAATAAGTTTATTTTTATTTATATTTATTACAAATATATCTTTAGCTGAAGATGGCTTTAACATCATAAATACTAAACTTAAAAAAGGAGATACTTTCTATAAAGTATTTTCTGATATGGATATAAATAAAAAAGACTCAAAACTATTTATAAGTTCTCTTCAAAGAAAACTAGATTTAAAGAGAATGCCAACTGGGCAAGAAATTAAATTTTATTTTATTAAAAATACTAGATCTTTGATTGCAGTAGCTGTTCCAATAAAAAAAGATACTACTGTATTAACATTTAAAAAAAGAAACAAAATAGTTTCTTCAAGAATTAATGATGATTTGTTGAATGATAGAATTAAGGCAATAATATATCCTGAAGAGTTTAAACCTAAACCAGGTGTATATAGAATTATTGTAAATAAAGGTGATAATTTAACTAAATTATTATCAAATGCAGCAATTAATATTGGGGAAATACAAAATTTGATTCAAGCTATTTCAGAAGAAGTAGATTTACGTCAATTAAGACCTAATGATTTAATTGAGTTATTTTATGTTGCTGAAGCAGAGGGAGTATTTTTAAATAAAATTAATTTAAATATGTCTAGTAAAATTTATGAGTTTAAAAAAGATAGTTTTAGTGTTTTTAGAGTTCATAAAAATAATGAAATCATAGAATCGATTGAGACCAAGAATATAGAATTAGATAAACAAGAAATTAATAAAGAAAATATAATTCTAGGTCAGTTAATAGAGGAGGGTTGGAGCAAAAAAGAAGCAAGAGAAGGGGTTGATGCATTTTCTACAGTTTATGACCCTAAAAATGTAAGTATAAAAACAGAGTTGACGCTTCCTAAAGATATCAATATTAGAGCTTTTGCTATTCAGATTGATAATAATTTTTCTGTCTTAGTTCAAAAAATTAAAAATGGAGATTTTTTGGCTCAAAAATTACAGAGTCAAAAAATTAATGATATAATTTTAAACCTAAAAATAATTAAACATAAAGAACTCATTATAGATAAAAAAAGTGATCAAGATATTGATTCATTGGTTTCAGATAAGAAACAAAAAGATGATTTATATTTTAAAACAAATTTAATAGAAGGAAAAATTAGTACAGGCGACACATTAATAAATAGACTTTTAGCCTTAGGTGAAAAAAAAGTTACAATAGTGAAAGCTTTAAATACTCTATCTAAAAAAATGAATCCAAATTTAGTAAGGTCTGGAAGCTCTTTGATTGTAGCATTGGATAAAAGAGCAAAACCCATGAAAGGTTTCTTTATAGAAATAAAAAGAAATAAAGGATATTTAGTTATTAGAGAAAATGGTAACTATATAGTTAAAAATTCAACTGTAAATATAGCTAGAAATGAATTAGCTAAACTAGTAAAACCTAATCTAGAAAATAGAAAAGTAAACAGAATAATTATTCCAGAATGGAAAACTACTAGCTTAGTTAAACCTTTTAAAAATAATGTAAAAATATTTACTTTTAAGAGTGGTGAAACTTTATCACATGCTTTTTCTGATATTGGTGTTTCTGAGAAAGAAGTGTTTGGATTTATTAATAAGTTAAAAAATGAGTTTAACCCTAGAAGACTTAAAGTAGGTAATAAGCTTAAGTTTTATTTAAGTAAAAAGGATCCAAAAATTATAGAGGGTATTTCATTACAATTAGATAAAGTAAGATCAATTGAAGTTTTTAAAATAGAAAGTGATTATATTTTAAATAAATATAAAGAACCTATAGTTATTACTTTTCATAAGGTTTCAGGTGAAATAAATAATAGTTTATATGTATCGGCAAAGAAAGCTGGACTTCCTATATCTGTTCTTATGGAAGTTGTAAAAATTTATTCTTTTGATGTTGATTTCCAAAGAGAGATAAAAGCTGGAGATGCTTTTGAAGTTTTGTATCAGATTCATAATAATAAATCTGGCGAAGTTGTAAGAAGTGGCCCAGTACTTAGATCTGTTTTAGTTTTAGGAGGAGAAAGAATACCTCTGTATAGATATGAATATGAAAAAGATTATTTTGAGTATTTCGATTCTGAAGCTAATAGTGCAAAAAAAGCATTAATGAGAACTCCTTTGGATGGGGCAAGAATATCATCTGTTTTTGGAAAACGTAAGCACCCTATTTTAGGTTATACAAAAATGCATAAGGGAGTAGATTTTGCTGCTCCAAGAAATACTCCTGTTTATGCAGCGGGAGATGGTGTTATTGAATATTCAAGAAGTAATGGAGGTTACGGTAAATTTATACGCATTAGGCATAATTCAGATTATAAAACAGCATATGCACATTTAGCGCGCTTTGCAAAAAATATTAGTGAAGGAAAAAGAGTTAAACAAGGTGACATTATTGGATATGTTGGAACTACAGGAAGATCAACAGGTCCTCATTTACATTATGAGATAATATTTAGGGATAAACAGGTTAATCCTCTTAAAGTACGAATGCCAAAAGAGCTAAAATTAAAAAATCAGGATTTTAATTCTTTTATCATAGAGAGGAATAGATTAGATAATATTTGGGATAGTTTATAATTAATATTTTTATTTATTTATATTACTTTCTTCAGTATTTGTTTTGACTTCTTTATTATCACTCTTAGTTAAATTATCTTCTTTGCTGGAAATATCAGTTTTTTCTTCTAATTTATCTTTATTTTTTTCACTATTCAGTTCTTCATTATAGATTTTAACTACATTTTTTTGTTTTTTTTCTATTTGATTGTTCTGTGATAATTTATGAACTCTATGGTAGTGTTCAGCATGTTGAAAATAATACTCAGCTTTAATTATATCTCCAGCTGTAATAGCGTCTCTTGCTAAAGATTGATACTTCTCATGCACTTGAATTGCATTTCCCTTAATTTTAGTATCTTTATTATTATATGGATTGTTTTTTTGAGAACTATTGTTTCTTCTAGGATTATTATTTCTACTTCTATGTCTTTTGGGAGTATTTGATACTCTCATATTATTTTCCTTTTTTATATATTAAGTTACTAACATTAATAAACAGATATAAAATATATACTGTTTAAATTTAAGGGATTATTTTCTAAAAAGATTTTTATATTATAAAAATCAATTCTTAGAAACCCTTATTCTAGCCATATAACAAGTTTTGCCAAGTAATTTCTTATTTTTTATTATTAAAATGGTTTAGCAATTAATACCCTAGTATTGTTAGATAAATCTTTCCTTACTTCTTTCAATATAAATTTATTTTTATATAAAATATTTTCTAATGTCTTTGATTGGTCAAAACCTATCTCTAATGCTAATAAACCATTAAGTTTAATTGCATTTCTAGCTAATGGTAAAAGTTCTTTAAATGTATCTAAACCATTTATTCCTCCTTTTAACGCCAAGAGAGGTTCATAATTTTTTACTTCTTTACATAAATTTTTTATATATTTATCAGATATATATGGAGGGTTGCAGGTAATAATATCAAAAATGTTATTTTTAGTTGCTGCAGACCAATTAGAATTAATTAATTTTGATCTTTTCATTATATCTAAATTATTTAAGTTTTTACAAGCCACTTTTAGAGCTTTAAGGCTTATATCTGTTCCAATACCAAATGCATTCGGTAATTCCTTGAGTAAACACGCTAATATTATTCCAGAACCAATACCTATATCTAATATATTCATTTTTATTTTTTTATTAGGAATATATTTTAAGACTGTTTCTATTAATTCTTCTGTTTCAGGTCGTGGAATTAAAACATTATTATTAACGTAAAATATGTCTTTATAAAAGTTTACAGAGTTTGTTAAGTATGCAATTGGTTCACCTTTTGCTCTTCTTTTTATTAAGTGAAATATTCTATCCTTTTGAATAGAAGTGATTTCCTTATCAATTTTTAAGATAAAAATTTCTAAACCGGCATCTAAAACATGAGAAATAATTAACTTTGATTCTTTCAATGGATTATTTATATCAGATTTACTTAATATATCTTTTGTTTCTTCTAAAATATTAGATAATTTCATTAGAAAATTTAGTTAGTTTCAGAAAGTTGAGAAAGTCTATCACTTTCTTCTTGTGCTAATAAAACATCAATAATTTCATTTAATCTTGTGCCTGATAGTATTTCATCTATTCGGTTTAGAGATAATTGAATTCTATGGTCAGTAATTCGGTCTTGCGGATAGTTATATGTCCTAATTCTTTCAGATCTATCACCTGACCCAACTAATGACCTTCTGGTCTCACTTCTTTCATTGTCTCTTAATTCTTTTTCATTATTATAAAGTTTAGCGCGAAGCATTTCTAGTGCTTTAGCTTTATTTTTATGCTGTGATTTCCCATCTTGGCATTGAGTTACAGTACCAGTAGGAATATGAGTTATCCTAACAGCACTTTCAGTTTTATTTACATGTTGGCCTCCAGCACCTTGAGCTCTATATGTATCTATTCTTAAATCACTCGTATTTATATTAATGTCTACATCCTCTACTACAGGAAGAATAGCAACAGTTGCAGCTGAAGTATGAATTCTTCCTTGTGTTTCAGTTAATGGAATTCTTTGAACTCTATGAACACCACTTTCAAATTTTAATCTACCAAAATCATTGTTACCAGAAATTTTGATAGTGGCCTCTTTACATCCACCTATATCATTTTCTGATAGAGATAATACTTCTATATTCCATTTTTGGATTTCAGCGTATCTCGAATACATTTTTAATAGATTGTTACCGAATAAAGCTGCTTCATCGCCTCCAGTTCCGGCTCTAATTTCTAATATAGCATCTCTATTATCGTCTGGATCTTTAGGAATAAGAAGTTTTTGTGTTTTTTGATTTAGGCGTTCTAAATCATTCTTTAAATTATCAAATTCCTTTAGGGCTTCATCTCGTAATAATGGGTCTGTATCTTTATCATTAAGTATTTCTTGAACTCCTTCAATTTCTTTCTGACAATTTTTAAGTTCATTGATAGATAAAACGACGGGCGATAATTCTGCATGTTCTTTGGATAAACTCATTCTAATATTAATATCTATTTCATTATCTGACAATTGTGATTCTATCTCAGAAAATTTATTAATTATTTCTTCAAGTCTATTTTTTAAAACTGGTATCATATTAAAGTAGTATTCTCTCTATATGTTTAACAATATCTGCAAAATTAATAAATTCTTGTTCTCCAGTCTCAAGATTACGAACAATAACATTATTATTATTTATTTCATCTGTACCTATTATAATTGCAAAATTAGAAGATAGTTTATTAGCATTTTTTAGTCTCTTTTTCAAATTACCGCTATATGCCATATCGGTAGGAATATTCTTATTTCTTAGTTCTTGTGCCAAATTTATACAAATATTATTACTCTCTTCACCTACTGGAATTATAGCAATATGTTTTTTCTTTATTTCTTTAATAGAAGAGAGAAGTATAAGTCTTTCAATACCTGCAGCCCATCCAATTCCAGGAATATCTGGTCCTCCCATTTGTTTCATTAATTTATCATAACGTCCCCCTGCAATTATAGCACTTTGTGCACCAAGTTTATCAGTAATAAATTCAAATGTAGTATTATTATAATAATCTAAACCTCTTACTAGTTTATCGTTAATAATGTATTTAATATTTAAATTATCTAGTCCCTCTAAAACTCTTTCAAGGCTATCCTTTGAAGAACTATCCAAATAGTCTCTAAGTTTTGGAGCATTTTTAATTATAGTTATATCATCATCTGATTTTGAGTCTAAAATTCTTAATGGGTTTTTATCAAGCCTAATAAGACTATCTTTTGATAGTTTATTCTTATAATTATTTAAATATTTAACTAAATCCTCTATATATATTTTTCTATCATGAATATTACCTAGACTATTTATATGAAGTTTGCTTGATTTATTTATATTTAATTCTTTTAGCACTTGATTAGCGCATGCAATAACTTCAACATCTGCTTGTTCCTTTTCAACTCCTAATAATTCTATTCCAACTTGATGGAACTGTCTTAATCTTCCTTTTTGAGGTCTTTCATAACGAAACATAGGACCATGATAAAATGCCTTAAAGGGCATTTCCTGTATTAGTCCATTAGAAATTATAGCTCTAACTATTCCAGCTGTTCCCTCTGGTCTAAGCGTAATTTCTTCTTCTCCCTTATCTAAAAATGTATACATTTCTTTTGTAACTATGTCTGAGCTTTCACCTAGTGTTTTTTTAAATACTTTAGAAAACTCAAAAATTGGCGTAGCCATCGGTTTAAAACCATAGTTGCTTGATATAGTACTAACTTTATTTATTATATAATTATAATTATACATAAGATCATGAAGATGATCATGAGTACCTCTTACTGCTTGTAATTTATTATTCATTTATTTTCTCAATCTTTCAGCGTATTCTTCTACTAAATTTATAACATGATTAATAAAATCTTTTTGTTCCATTCTATGGCTCATATTTCCATCTATGTAGATTTGATGAAATTTATTGCCCCCTCCAGTAATTCCTATATTTGTTTCTTTCGCTTCCCCAGGACCATTTACTACACAGCCGATAATAGATAACGAAATAGTTTCTTGAATATGTGCTAATTTTTCCTCGATGATCTTTACTGTTTTAATAACATCAAAATTTTGTCTAGCACATGATGGACAAGATATAATAGTTACACCTTTATTTCTTATACCTAAAGATTTAAGTATTTGAAAACCTGCTTTTACTTCTTCTACAGGGTCTGCTGATAGAGATACTCGGATTGTATCTCCTATACCTGACCATAGTAATTTACCTAATCCAATAGATGATTGAATAGTTCCATAATTTAGAGAGCCTGCTTCAGTAATACCTATATGAAGAGGATAGTTAGTTGTTTTTGAAAGTTCCTCATATGAAGCTACTGCAAGGAATATATCTGAAGCTTTAACGCTTATTTTAAAATTTGTAAAATCACCATCCTCAAGAATTTTAATATTAGTTAATGCACTTTCTACTAAGGCTTCAGGACAGGGAGATTTATATTTTTCTAATATTTTTTTTTCTAAAGACCCAGCATTTACACCAATCCTTATTGAACAGTTATTATCTTTAGCAGCATTGATAACCGATTTGATCCTATCTCCTGAACCTATATTTCCAGGATTAATTCTAAGGCATGCAGCACCTGCTTCAGCTGCCTCTATTGCTCTTTTATAGTGAAAATGTATGTCAGCAATAATTGGAACATTAACATTTTTTATAATACTTTTTAGGGAATCTGTGGAATCTTGATCAGGACAAGATACTCTTACTATATCAGCTCCAGCATCTACTATTTGATTAATTTGATTAATTGTTCCCTTAATATCAGTTGTAAGAGTATTAGTCATTGATTGAACACTAATTGGATTATTTCCTCCAATAGGTACATTTCCTACCATAATAGTTTTTGTTTTTTTTCTTTTTATTATTCTATATGGACGTATATTCGACATTTTACTCATCTATAAATTTAATTAAGTTTTCAAGATTTAAAGAAATATTTCTTTTGACCTCTCCTGATGCACCAAGATTATTTATAACATTATTATCTATATGTATTATAATACCACCGGCATTACCAGTTACTAATATTAAATCTTTTTTATATGGTAGCTTTATTTGTGAGTCTTTTTTTATTATTTTACTTACTAAAATTTCTGAATTATTATCCTGAATTTCAATCCAACTATCTGCGGTGGCTTCTATAGTGATAGTATCTATTTTTTTTATTACTGGTTCAGGTTTTTTTTCATTTTCAATTTTAGTTTCTTCTATTTGGTCTTTTGACTTTAGTAGACCTTCATGCATATTTTCTATTTTAATATTCTTTTCAATAATATTTTCAGTAGTTATAATTTTATCATTAACCCTTTCTATTTTATTTAGGTTTTTATAAATAATTAAAATAAAGAAAAAAGCAATAATAGAAAATAATAAAATATAGAATTTAGGAAGCTTAAATTTATAAGGTAAGATTATATTTGGAGTTTTGGCAGTTAAATTATTATTAGAAGGTATAGTATTTTTTAATAGTAAATTTGGATTAATTTCTATCCACTTTAAATAAGTCCTAATATGACCTATAATAAATATGTCATTAGGTATTTCTGTAAAATTACCTTTTTCTAGTTTTAATATAATATTTTGTGAAATATTAAGATACTTAGCAGCATCCTTAACAGATACTTTTTTATTTTCTCTAGCACTTATTATGTTTTTAATAAACTCATCTTTTTCGGTATCTTCTGAAATTTTTAAATAAATATTCAAATTTTTACCTTAAATTTAATTGTTATTTTTTATCAAGCTTGAAAGTAGAATGAAGAGCATTAAGTGCTTTCTCTATATATTCTTCATCAACTAAAACGCTAATCTTAATTTCTGATGTTGAAATAACATGGATATTAATACTTTCAGATGCTAATGAGGAAAACATTTTATTTGCAACTCCGGTATGAGTTCTCATGCCCAGTCCTACAATTGATACTTTTGCTAAAGAATTATTAGTAATTATTCTTTCAAATTCTATATCTGTTTTATTTTCTTCCATGATAGATATAGTTTGCTCTAAATCTTTTCTTGAAACAGTATAAGTAAAGTTAATATTCTTTCCATTTTCAGAACCTGTTTGTACTATCATATCTACATTAATGTTAGCTTCGCTTAGAGGGCTAAATATTTTAGTGGCTACTCCTGGCTTATCTAATATATTAATAAGTGTTATATTAGCCTCATCTTTACTGTAAGCTATTCCACTAACTAATTCATTTTCCATTTTTTTATCCTCTTTCGTTAAAAATGTACCTTTTTCTCCAGTTTGACTTGATAATACTTGCACTATTACTTCATGTCTCATTGCCATTTCTACTGACCTGGTTTGTAATACTTTTGCTCCTAAAGATGCAAATTCTAGCATCTCCTCGTAACTTATTTTATTCAGCTTTCTAGCATTTTTTACTATTCTTGGGTCTGAAGTATATATCCCATCTACATCAGTATATATATCACATCTATCCGCTCTGATAGCAGCTGCTATAGCTACAGCTGATGTATCTGAGCCTCCTCTTCCAAATGTTACAATATTATTTTTTGTATTAATACCTTGAAAGCCTGCAATAATAGGAATTTTTCCCTTACTCATTAAATCTACAACCAATGAATCATCAATATTATCTATTTTTGCCTTTGTAAAATCATTGGACCCAGTTATTGGAACTTGCCAACCTAATAGAGGTACACCTTTTAATCCTATTTCTTTTAATGCCATAGAAATAAGAGCAATAGATACTTGTTCACCGGTTGAAACAATCATATCAAATTCTAATTTATTTTTATTAATATCAAAGTTTTCGGCCAAACTTACTAATTTATTAGTTTCGCCTGACATTGCAGAGGAAACTACGGCTACTTGATTACCACTCTTAATTTCTTTATTAATTAATGAGCATACATGTTTTATTTTATCAATTGTTCCAACTGAAGTGCCGCCAAATTTTTGGACTATTTTTTGCATAAAATTAAACCTTAAAGTATATATATTTAGAACATATTAATACTGCGACCTTAAAAAAGGTTCAAGATAGTTTTAATATATAATAAAAAAAAGATATTTACACAATATGTCATTAAATACACTTGATAAAGATGAAATTATACAATTTTCCAAATTAGCTAATGATTGGTGGGATGAAGAGGGTAGCATGTCTTTTTTACATTCTATGTCAGAGACAAGGACAAAGTTTATAAAGTTAGAATTAATAGAGCATTTTAATATAATAGATAAAAATAAATTATTTAAAGGATTAAATATTTTAGATTTAGGTTGTGGGGGAGGAATAGCGAGTGAACCATTATATAGGCTAGGTGCTAATTTAACTGGAGTAGATGAATCAAAAAAATTAATAGAAGTAGCGAAACTTCATGCAAAAAACATGAAACTTAAAATAAACTATCAATGCACAAGTATTCAGAATTTAGTTAAATTAAAAAATAAATATGACGTAGTCGTAGCTTTAGAACTTTTGGAACATGTAAATAATTTAAAAGAGTTTTGTAAGTTAATAACTAATTTATTAACTGAAGATGGAATAATAATATTATCTACTATTAATAAAACATTTTTATCAAAGCTATTTGTAATTGATATGGCAGAAAAAATACTTAAGAAAATTCCTAAGGGAACCCATCACTATGAAAAATTTATAACTCCTACAGAAATTAAAGATATTTTTAATAATTATAATTTTAATATTAAAACTATAAAAGGAATTAACCTTAATCCTATTAATAATAATTGGAAACTTACTGATAATACATCAATTAATTATATAGTTTCATTAACTAAGAGGTAAGCCCACAACCTGGTTTGCCATAACAGTACTTATATTTTTTACCTGAACCGCATGGACACGGTTCATTTCTTCCTACTTTTTGAGATTTAACTGGTATATTTTTATTTTTACTATTGTCAATATTATTAGGTGTTTCTTTAATTAAGGTAACACTTTCTTCTTTTCTTTCAGGAATTTCTGTAGAAATTTCGATATTTAATAATATTGTAGTAGTTTGATTTCTAATATTTTCAAGCATGACTTGAAATAGATTAAATGCTTCACTTTTATATTCATTTAAAGGGTCTCTTTGCGCATATGCTCTTAAACCTATTCCTTGTTTTAGTTGGTCTAACTGTAATAAGTGTTCTTTCCAATTTTGATCTACAACTTGAAGCATGACCTGTTTTTCGATATTTTGCATATTTTCTTTACCAAATATTTCTACTTTCTGAGTAATTTTATAATCTGCCGCAGCTTTAATATATTTTTTAAATTCTTGTTCTGTTACTCCATCTTTTTTAGACCAATCATTAAGTGGTAAATCTAAACCTAGTCTTTTCAGTGAGATTGATAAACTCTTTATATCCCATTGTTCGGCATAAGCCTTTTCTGGAATATTTATACTTACAATATTATCTATTATTTCATTTCGCATATTTATTATAGTTTCTGAAATATCTTCACCTTGCATTAATTCTTTTCTTTGTTCATATATAGCCTTTCTTTGGTCATTCATAACATCATCAAACCTTAAAAGACTTTTTCTAATCTCAAAGTTTCTTCCTTCAACCTTTTCTTGTGCTTTTTGAAGAGCTCTATTAACCCAAGTATGAATTATAGCTTCTCCTTTTTTTAATCCTAGTTTTTGTAAAACAGTATCTAATTTTTCTGTTCCAAATATCCTCATTAGATCATCTTCAAGTGAAAGAAAAAATTTAGACTCACCTGGATCACCTTGTCTTCCTGATCTTCCTCTTAATTGATTATCTGTTCTTCTGCTTTCATGTCTCTCTGTTCCTATTACTAATAAACCACCACTTTCTAGAGATAATTTTTTATTTGTCTCTATGTTATGGAGGCTATTTTTACTGGTATCCTTTATCATATCTTTATTACCGCCTAATTGAATATCAGTACCTCTTCCTGCCATGTTAGTAGCAATTGTAACTGAATTAGGAACTCCAGCAGAAGCAATAATACTAGCTTCTTCTTCATGATTTCTTGCATTCAATACGTTATGTTTAATTTTTTCTTTTTTAAGCAAGCTAGAAAGCATTTCAGATTTTTCGATACTAGTTGTGCCTACTAGAACAGGTTGCTTATTTTTGTTGGCTATTTTTATATTATTTATTACAGCATCCCACTTTTCTTCTGCAGTTCTATATACTTCGTCATTTTGGTCAATTCTAATCATTTTTTTATGAGTTGGGACGGAGATAACCTCTAGGTTATAAATTTCTATAAATTCATTAGCTTCGGTTAAAGCAGTTCCAGTCATTCCAGCTAACTTTGGATACATTCTAAAATAATTTTGAAATGTGACTGATGCCAATGTTTGATTTTCATTTTTTATAGAAACATTCTCTTTTGCTTCTAATGCTTGATGAAGACCATCAGAAAATCTTCTTCCTTCCATCATTCTTCCAGTAAACTCATCAATTATTACGACTTTATTATCATTAACAATATAATCTTTATCTTTTTCAAATAATTTATTAGCTCTAACTGCTTGATTTATATGATGAACAATTCCAACATTTTCTGGGTCATATAGGCTCTGGCTTTTTAACAAGTTTTTTTCTTTTAGAATTTTTTCAATATTATCATTACCTTGTTCAGTTAAAGCTACACTTTTAGTTTTTTCATCTATATCTAAGTCTTCTTCATTTAGTTCAGGCATAAGTTTATTTATTGTTTTATATAATTCTGAATTATCTTCAGTAGGACCAGAAATAATAAGCGGTGTTCTAGCTTCATCAATTAAAATAGAATCAACTTCATCAACTATAGCAAAATTAAACTCACGTTGAACCATTTGATCAAAAGAAAATTTCATATTATCTCTTAAAAAATCAAAGCCTAATTCATTGTTGGTAGCATATGTAATGTCTGCATTATAAGCTTTTTTCCTTTGTTCATCATCTAAATCAGGAATTATACAGCCGACAGATAAACCTAAAAAATTATAGATCTGTCCCATCCATGCACTATCTCTTCTAGCTAGATAGTCATTTACTGTTACAATATGTACACCTTTTCCAGTTATAGCATTAAGATAACTAGGTAAAGTAGAAACTAATGTTTTACCTTCACCTGTTTTCATTTCGGATATTTTACCTTGGTGTAAAACTATACCACCTAAAATTTGTGCATCATAATGTCTTTGCCCTAATACTCTTTTGGCAGTTTCTCTAACAGTTGCAAATGCTTCTGGTAAAATAGCATCTAAATCTTTATCAGCAGTATATTTTTCTTTAAGTTTTAAAGTGGTATTTTTTAATTCTTGATCACTAAGATTTATAATATTTGATTCAAGCTTATTTACTTCTTCCAATAATAAATTTATTTTTTTTAAATATCTATCATTAGGTGTACCAAAAATTCTTTTTGCTAGGCTATTTAGCATTCAAATCATCCTATATTTTAAACAAATTATATTAAATTAAATTTTTTACTGCATTTTTATCTATCATTAGTCTATAAATTAATTACTTGTTTTATACTATAAAATAATAAAAAGAAAGATATTAGATTTGGCAAAAAAGTTTAAAAAATCTCCTTTGGCTCCAGACGCATTTCCCAGCTTACCAAATATTAGAGGAATAAGACTATCAGCCATACACTCGGGAATAAGATATAGAGATAAACTAGATTTAAGTCTAATAACTATGGATGAGAAGACTAATGTAGCTTGTGTTTTAACTAAATCAAGTACACCCTCTGCGCCTGTAATATGGTGTAAAAAAATTAAAAATTATGGTAAAGCTAGAGCCTTAATAGTTAATTCGGGCAATGCGAATGCTCATACAGGAGAAAAGGGGTTAAAAACCGTAAAGGATACTGTTGATTATGTTGCTAAATACTTAGGTTGTAAAAATAATGAAGTATATGTTTGCTCTACAGGAGTAATTGGAGAATTTCTAAAAACCGATATAATAACTTCATCAATCCCTATATTAATTGAACAAAAACCTTCTTCCTGGAAAGAGGTTGCTGAGTCAATTTGCACTACAGATACTTTTATTAAGGGAGCTAAGGCAAAATGTAAGATTGATGATATAGCATATAATATATTAGGAATTGCTAAAGGGTCTGGAATGATATTTCCTAATATGGGGACCATGTTAGCCTTTATTTTTACTGATTTTCCATTATCTTCAAATATTTTAAACATTGTCTTAAAAGAGGCTGTTGAAAAATCTTTTAATTCAATAACTGTTGATGGAGATACTTCAACTTCAGATACGTGTCTTTTATTTTCTTCAAATATAAAACCTTTAAACAAACCTATAAAATCTTTAGCAGATAGGCGTTTAAAATTATTCAGAAAATCTTTAGACAAGGTTTTACAGAGTTTAGCTCAGCAAATTGTGTGTGATGGAGAAGGTGCAAGTAAATTTATTACAATAAATGTCAATTCTGTGAAGTCATATAAAATTGCTAAGGAAATAGCACTATCTGTAGCTAATTCTTCTTTGGTTAAAACTGCAATTGCTGGAGAGGATCCTAATTGGGGCAGGGTTATAATGGCAATAGGAAAATCCGGCGTATCGATAAGACAAGAGAGTATATCTATATCTATTAATAAAACTCAAATTACTCATAAAGGAGCTTTAATCAATAATTATAATGAAAAAGTTGTTG
>JAQWLZ010000032.1 GCA_029247025.1 Alphaproteobacteria bacterium
TTGTTCGGGACTGTAGTCCTCTTTTACCCATTTTAAAAATGGTTTATTATTATCTTTTAAATAACTTTCAAAAAAAGCATCCAAAATTCCTGTTTTTGCATATTTAAGATGTAAATATTTAAAAGATAATTGATTTTTTGCTTCTTTGACTGATTTGTCTTCGTTTAAAATTAGATATAATGCAGACATTAGTCCGGCTCTATCAGCACCTGATTTACAATGCATTATTATTGGATACTCTACATTTTTAAATAATTCTCTCGCTTCTAATATAGTTTCAGCTTTAGGAGTAGCTCTGGAAGTAACAGGAAAGTTAATTAATTTTATATTATACTTATCACAAGTTTCTTTTTCTAAATAATATGACGAACAGTGTCTTATACCTCTTAAGTTGATTATTGTTTTTACGCCTCTTTTCTTTTTATCAGCGATTATTTGCCATGGAAAAGGTTGATTTGATCGATAAACATTATTAGAAATTTGGTATAGTGATCTCCACTTAAAGCGAAAAATACCGTGATCAACAAATATTAAGTCTATGTATGAGAATAATTGACCTATAAAACCTCTAGTCTCTCCCTTTTTCCATAATTTATTAAAAATTGTCACTCTCCATATTATAAGGAATATTAATCTTTATTTAATTTGTTAAATTTTATAAATTAAATACATACAATTAATTAAGTTGGATTGAAATGAATTTAAATAATAAAGACAATATTAAAGTGAAGTTAAAAAATAAAGAATTAAGATTAGCTTTAGAAATGAAAGAAAATTTAAAGAAAAGAAAAGCTCAGATAAAAGCTAGAAAACATAAATCTAAGCAAGATTGAGTAATATATTTGAGTATATATTAGATGTATAGTAGTTATTATATCTAAAAATAATTCAGTTAAGGATAAAATATGTCGATTATGCCTGATTCTTGGATAAAAAAAATGGCTAAGGAAAACAATATGATTCAACCTTTTGCTGATGAGCAAAAGAAGAATGGTGTTATAAGTTTTGGAGTCTCATCATATGGTTATGATGCAAGAGTATCTGATGAATTTAAGGTTTTTACGAATGTTAATAATGCGTTGGTAGACCCTAAAAACTTTTCAGAAGAATCATTTATAGAAAGAAAAGCAGATAGCTGCATTATTCCTCCTAATAGCTTTGTTTTAGCCAGAACTGTAGAATATTTTAAAATTCCACGGGATGTATTAGTAATTTGTTTGGGAAAGTCCACTTATGCTAGATGCGGCATTATTGTTAATGTGACTCCTCTAGAACCAGAATGGGAAGGTCACGTTACGCTTGAATTTTCAAATACTACACCCTTACCTGCCAGAGTATATGCCAATGAAGGGGCTTGTCAGTTTTTATTTTTAAAAGGGGATATTGCTTGTGATATATCGTATCTTGAAAGATCAGGTAAATATATGGGACAACGTGGCGTAACTTTGCCCAAACTTTGAATGCTAAATAGTTATGGATAAAATTTCAATCCTTGGTGGAAAAACACTTGAAGGAACTATCACAATTAGTGGATCTAAGAATGCTGCATTACCTATATTAGTGTCGAGTTTATTAACAAGCGAAACATCTAATTTAGATAATGTTCCAAATTTATTAGATATTACCACTATGAAAGAATTATTAATTTCATTAGGAATAAAAATTGTTTCTAAAGAAAAATCATTATTTATAGAACCAAGTAATAATATCTCTACGCATGCAGATTATGAATTAGTCAGAAAAATGAGAGCGTCTGTTTTAGTTTTAGGACCATTATTAGCGAGGTTTGGTGAAGCTGAGGTTTCTTTGCCAGGAGGATGTGCTATAGGATCTAGACCTGTTGATATACATATTAATGCACTAAAGAAAATGGGTGCTAAATTAGAAATAAAAGATGGATATATTAAAGCTAGTGTGCCTAATAAAAAATTAGTAGGTGCAGATATTACATTTCCTAAGGTCAGCGTGGGTGCTACTGAAAATATAATAATGGCAGCCTGTTTGGCTAAAGGAAAAACTATAATAAGAAATGCTGCGCTTGAACCTGAAATAGATGATTTAATAGCAGTATTAAATAAAATGGGTGCTCGTGTTTATCGGTTGGATTCTAATAAAATAGAAGTTGAGGGGGTAATTAGTTTAAAAGGTTTTTCTCATTCTGTTATGCCTGATAGAATTGAAGCAGGCACATATGCTATGGCTGCTGTTATAACTGCGGGAAGAATAGAATTATTAAAAGCTGAAGAAAAATATTTAAAAAATGTAGTAAAATATTTAAATAGAGTAGGTGCTAAAATTGAGTCTACTAATAATGGAATAAATATTGAAGGACCTAAAATTATTAATAATATAGACATAAAAACAGAAGTTTATCCCGGCTTCCCAACTGATTTACAAGCCCAAGCAATGGCTTTAATGTCGGTTGCTGAAGGATCATCTGTAATAGAAGAAAGTATCTTTGAGAATAGATTTATGCATATTGCTGAATTAGTTCGATTTGGAGCAAATATAAAAAATAAAGGGGTAAAAGCTCATATAGTGGGATGTAAAGCTTTAAATGGAGCTCAAGTAATGGCTACAGATTTAAGGGCTTCATCTTCTTTAATTCTAGCAGGATTAAGGGCAGAAGGAGAAACCATAATTAACAGAGTTTATCATTTAGATCGTGGATATGAAAATTTAGAAAAAAAATTATCTATGTGCGGTGCTAATATACGAAGGATATAATTAAATTTATGATTAATAGTAATTATAAACCAATTAAACTTCGTGCTGAAGATGATAATGATTTAGAAATTCTTTCAAAGTGTTTATTTGAAGCTATATGCTTTGATAATGAAATGAAATTTCTTAAAGAAAAAAAAATATTTTTATTTTCAGTTGAAAGATTTACATGGGAATCTTATGAAGGGAAAGATGAAAATTTATTACAGGTTTTATGTATTATCGAAATACATTTTGTAGATTCATTTTTTATGGAAAATATATTAAATAAACAAAGTAAAGGTTTACATAGTTTAATCTCTATTGCATATGATAAAAATGTATTAATGTTTACTTTTGATAATAAGGAAACAATTAGGTTTAATTTAAAAAAATTAAAGTTATATATTGAAGATATTGGTAAGCCAATTAAACCAGCAATAGTTCCTGTAAGGAATAAAAAGTGAAAATGAGTGATAATAGATCAGAAAATATTATTATAGCTGTCCCTAAAGGTAGAATTTTGGAAGAATTAATACCTTTAATGAAAAAAGCTAATATTCTGCCTGAAAAATCATTTTTTGATAATAAGGATAGGAGGCTCCTTTTTTCTTCAAATATACCTTGGCTTAAAATAATTAGAGTAAGAAGTTTCGATGTAGCAACATTTGTTGCTTTTGGAGGTGCAGATATAGGTGTTGCAGGATTTGATGTATTACGAGAATTTAACTATCCAGAATTATACATTCCTATTGATTTGAATATTGGTGTCTGTCATTTATCTGTAGCGCAGCCAAAAAACTATAATAAAAATGATAATGTTCAGTTAAAGATTGCTACTAAATACCCTAATATTACAAATAGTTATTATGCTAAAAAAGGTATAAATGTAAATTGTATAAAAATGAATGGAGCAATGGAGATTGCACCAAAACTTGAAATGGCAGATAAAATTGTTGACTTAGTATCTTCAGGAAAAACTCTCATAGCTAATGATTTAGTGGAGATAGAAAATATATTAGATATTACATCTCACTTAGTTATAAATAGGACAGCATTTAAAACTCGTTCTGAAAAGATTCGTGAAATTATGATTTTTTTTAGGGAGGCATTAAATGAAAAAAATTCTTAATTTTAATAGCAAAGACTTTGATATAAATCTAAATTCTTATATTTTAAATAATAGAAATACTAACCCTGATATATCTGAAAAAGTTAAAAAAATAATTAATAGTATTATTGATGAGGGAGATAAATCTTTAAGTGAGTTAACTTTTAAATATGATAATTATGATATTGAGAAAGAAGGAATTAGTGTTGGTGAGGAAGATATAAATAATGCTTATAAAGACTGTAAAAAAGAATTGGTTATCGCTTTAGAAAAAGCAGCTGAGAGGATAAGTAATTTTCATGAAAAACAAATTCCGAATAATATAAGTTATAAAGATGATAATAATGTTGAGTTGGCTTCAAGGTGGACTCCTTTAGATTCTGTTGGATTATATGTACCTGGAGGAAAAGCATCTTATCCAAGTTCTGTAATTATGACAGCCATACCAGCAAAAATTGCAAAAGTTCCTGAAGTTTCAATGTGTGTTCCAAGCCCAAATGGGTATTTAAATCCTTCTATATTAGTTGCTGCAAAAATTTGTGGAGTAGGTAATATTTATAAAATAGGAGGTGCTCAAGCTATAGCAGCTCTAGCTTATGGGACAAATACTATAAAAAGAGTAAATAAAATATTTGGACCTGGAAATGCATGGGTTGCAGAAGCAAAAAGACAACTTTTTGGAAAAGTAGGTATTGATATGGTTGCAGGACCTTCAGAAATATTAGTAATATCAGATGATAAAAGCAATCCGAATTGGATCGCAACTGATCTATTGTCTCAGGCTGAACATGATACGGATTCACAATCTATTCTTATTACAGATAACATTGAGTTTGCAATAAAAGTAGAAAGTGCAGTCGATAGCTTAATTGAATCTCTAGAGCGAAAAGATATAGCAAAAGCAAGTTGGGTTAAAAATGGAATAATTATAGTGCTAGAGAGTCTAAAACAGTCAATAGAAATAGTTAATAAAATTGCACCTGAGCATTTAGAAATTTCAACAGATAACCCCGAATTAATTGCAGAAAAGATAAATAATGCAGGCTCCATATTTTTGGGTCGATTTGTACCTGAAGCTATAGGTGATTATATAGCAGGACCAAATCATGTTTTACCTACGGCGAGAACAGCAAGATTTTCTTCTGGTATTTCTACATTAGATTATATGAGAAGAACTTCTCTCATAAAATGTGATTTAGAATCATTAACAGAAATTGCTCCATCAGCGATTAAAATTGCAGAAAATGAGGGTTTAGAAGCACATGCTTTATCAATGAAAATTAGAATGAGTGATTTTAAAAATGAAAAATAATATTAAAAATATAAGTTTTGAAAAAACTAATTTTAGTCATCTAAATTTAAAAAATGATAAGGATATTAAAGTAGCAATTTATGACATTATAGAAGAAAATACTTTTAACTTATTAGGGGCTAAAACAAAAGAATATGATCTGGAGGTTCTATTTAAAGAGAATATTTTAACAATATCAGTTAATTCCTCTTCTACGAAAGATAATTTAAAAACTTTTTCAGTTAATATAGGAAGCTTAATTAAAATTTTAAAAGAATATATTATATTATGTAATTCTTATTATGAATCTATTAAATCTGCACCTATACAAAAAGTAGAGGCTTTAGATATGGGTAGAAGAAGTTTACATGATGATGCTTCCCATGATTTAATAAATAAGTTAAAAGCTTATATTGAAATGGATTTTAGAACTGCTCGAGGTTTTATAACATTATTTAGTATCGTCCAAAGAAAATCATTACTAGGAGAGAATGTTTTTATATAATACTATTTAAAGGGTTTAATTAATAAAGGGATAAATATGGCAAAAGAAGATCTATTAGAATTTGACGGAATAGTTGATGAAATTTTACCTAATGCAATGTTTAGAGTTACTCTAGAAAATAAACATGAAGTCTTGGCTCATACAGCTGGAAGAATGAGAAAACATAGAATACGAGTTTTAGCTGGAGATAAGGTTACAGTTGAAATGACGCCTTACGATTTAACTAAAGGCAGAATTATCTATAGACACAAGTAAAAAAACTTGTTTAAAAACAACTATAAACTGGTTTTGGCCTCTTCTTCCGAAAGAAGATTATTACTACTTAAAAGAATAGGGTATGTTCCGGATATAGTAGATGCACCTGAAATAGATGAAAATATATATATTAATGAAAAACCAGATTTATATGTAAAGAGAATAGCTAGAGAAAAAGCTGAAAAAGTTTCTAAAAAACATAAGAATAGTTATATTATTGCAGCAGATACAGTAATTTTTTCTGGAGCAAAAATATATGGTAAGGCATTTAACGAAAGTGATGCCTTTACAATTTTAAAGAAATTATCAGGTAGGCGACATAGAGTTTACGGAGCAATATGCGTAATATCTCCTAATAAAAATATTTCATTAAAAGTAATAATTACACAAGTATCGTTTAGAGTGATTAGTGATAAAGAGATAAAGGATTATATTTCCGCAAGAGAATGGAAGGGTAAGGCAGGTTGTTATGCTATTCAAGGTATAGCATCAAAATTTATAAAAAAAATTAATGGAAATTATGATAATGTTGTTGGTTTAAGTTTGATAGATGCAGATAAAATGCTTAAGGGTATAAAACCATAAAAGATAATTCAATATTTTATTAAATTTAAGAATACTTTTCTTTACATATTTCAATCTATCTATTAAAAACTCATATATATGGAGCCCAAATAGCTCAGTTGGTAGAGCAAGCGACTGAAAATCGCTGTGTCGTTGGTTCAATTCCATCTTTGGGCACCATATATCTTGTATCCCTCAAAATTCTTTATAGAAGTTAATCCTAAATATTTAGAAATATGTTTGTGTATAAGTTAGCTATTAACTTCATATTATGGCGTAATATAGGCTGAAAAAATATGTTAGAATGATATTAAAAGAAATGATAAATATCCAATATTACAAAAAATAAGGTGCTAGATAATAAGCCGCTAACAATAGCTATTTGCTGTGTCACCTCGTTTTCTGTATCTGCTACTATTAGCATGCTAAAATAGCCAAAAATAAAAAATCCGATTGCAAGGACTATCGTTAAAAATATACTCATAATTTATGAATTGTTTTATATTTAATTTTTATCTTTTTTAGCCTTACGAAAAACATCTGCAGTAAAAAAGACACCAATTAGAATTAATAGGTGAGCTATTGCTGATGGCCCAAAAAATGCCATAGTACCTATCCACATAGTAAAGATAAAAGACCACATAAAAGCAAGTGTAGTCATAAATTGAAAACGTACTATTTTAGGCAAATGTTTTAGTGGGTTTTTATTTGGACTCATTAAAAGTGCATAAGTTTCTTTTAACATACTATTCTCCCTAAACTGAAGTATACGTCTAATTATTATAAGTAGATGTAATAATGAAATATTTAGCATGTGTATTGCACATTCCATCCTTGGCACCATATATACTTTATACTTTTTAAGATAATTTAGTCACAATATGAAACCAGAATATGACAAATGCTTTATGAGGAAGAGAGAAATTTACTTAAAAATAATCACTAATAATTAATAGTATCTAAATATGCAGGCAGCCTATATAAAACAATATTTATACTAATATAAATAATATTTATTTTTACACATTTATTTTTTTTCTTTTTTTTTCTTCAATAAATATGCTTTGTGATCTTTTTTAGAATCTCTCCCTCCATTTAATTGACTAATCATAGGTTGATCTAATACCTTAAGTAATTCAGGTTGTACTTTCTTATTTTTTTTATCTGAAGTTTCCATTTTAATTCCTCCCATATAAAACTTTACCATAATTAAATTTATATTTACATATACTTAAGTAGGACGGTAATTCAAATAATAGGATACTAGATATTATATTATTTGCATATACTATCTTTAGTTAAAATATATTATTGGTATGAAAAATGACGAAAAATTTAAAAAACAATTAAACATAAGCGATAGTGCTAAATATATAAATATGCTATTTAGTTCTGTTCAGGTAATGAAGAATTTAGAATTTTCAAAACTTGATATAAAAAAACATATAAATATTGCTTTAGAGCCTTTATTAGAAGAAAGTTTTAAAAATAAATAAAAACTTAAATAATTAGACTTTCTGAAGATACAGATTTAAATTCTTAAAAAAATTTCTACTTATAAAGGATAAAAATGATTAATTATACTTCAACAGAAATAAGTAAAAACATTGCTGACATTCAACAAAAGTGGGGAAATAGTATTATAGAAATAGGAAAAGCTTATTTAGATAATAAAGATTATTTGAAGCTAACGGAAAATTTCTTAGATGATCTCTATTATTTCAATCAGGGAAAAGTTCTATTCAAGCCTACAAAGGCAAGTCATAAACAATTTAGAAATAAAAGAAATGAATTTATTTCCTACTTTATTGGACATAATAAGGTATCTGATGAAGATAAAGGTTTTGCTTTAGAGCCATGGAAAGATATTTATTTTCAAAATTTTGATTTTATAACCTACGATGATATTGTAATTTCTATGGGTAATTATTTATTTACTGACTATGAAAATAAAAAAACAAAAGTTGAGTATTCTTTTGGTTATATGTTTAATCAAGAAAGTAAATTAAAAATTATTTTTCATCATTCTTCTATTCCTTATAAGCAATAATATAGAAAATAAATTTAGATTATAATTAACTTTTGATAGGAGAATATAATGTTTAAAAAAATTGGAAAATGGGTTTTACGAATCATCTTAGCGGCTACATTAGTAGTTGCAGGTAATATAGGACTTTATTATCTTTGGGTCTTTGTTTTTTAAGTGTAAGTGAATTTATATGAAATATTTAAAAACATTATATTTATTTTTATTATATTTGATCTTTGGATCATTATTTTTTAATACCCTATATGCTGAAGATAATTATGAATTAGAATTAAAAGGGTCTACTATTCTAGATGTATGTAAATGGGCTGAAAGAAATACGATTATGCATTTTAAAATAAATAGAAATTTAGAGATATATTGGAACGAACTACCATCAGAAGAAAGACTTAATCAAGAGATTAAAAATAATTATAAACAAAAAAAGAAGTCTAATTTAGAAGAATTAAATATAAATTCTAAAAGATATCATTACTTGAATTGTTATGAACACTTAAGTAACCAATAAATTTATTTAAGGTCTCATTCCAAAAGATACAGGTCCGGCTTTTCTAATTTTTACTGCAAGATTTATCCAATAACATAATTCTTTTCTAGAATCTCTAGGATCAATAATGTCTTCAACCGAAAATTTTTCTGCTGTTCTAAAAGGAGATCTCACATGGTTAAGTTTATTTTCTATTTCTTTAATTAATTTATCAGGGTTTTCAGATTTCAGTAGATCTGATTTATAAGCTGCTTCAATCCCTCCCTCTAATGGTAAGGATCCCCAGTCACCAGAAGGCCATGCAAATCTATATTTATGTTTAGTATGATTCATGTGCGCTGCTCCAGCAACACCAAATGCTTTTCTTAAAATTATAGAGCAAACAGGAATGTTAAGTTGATATATTGCTGCTAAAGCTCTAGCTCCATATCTAATAGTCCCTGATTTTTCTCCATGGGTGCCGACTAAAAATCCGGGATTATCTACTAAGTGAACTACAGGTAAATGAAATGTTTCAGCTAATTCTAAAATACGGATAATTTTTTGAGAAGCGTCAGCTGTCCATCCGCCTCCATAAACTTGTGGGTCATTAGCTAAAATTACTACAGGCCAACCATCTAATCGTGCTAAACCTGATACTGAAGAAGTTCCCCAGTTTTTTCCTATTTCAAAAAAAGTATTTTTATCAACTAAACTTTTTATTATAGGACGGATTTCATAGCTTAACCGTCTATTTTTTGGAATAGCATCTATTAGCCATTCATCTTTTCTATCTACAGGATCATCATTTTGTATTTGTTTTGCAAGATCATAAGTTGAAGAAGGAAGATAACTTAAAAACTTCTTAGCCATAGCTAAAGCTTCAGCTTCACTATCCGCAACATCATCAATTACTCCATTTTTACCATGGATATTACTACCACCAAGTGATTCTTTTGTTACAGTTTCTCCTAACCTATTCACTACAGGAGGACCAGCCACAAATACTTGGCTAATTTTTTTTATTATAACTGAATAATGACTACTTACTAATCTTGCTGCTCCTAATCCTGCTACGGGACCTAATCCTAATGCAACTACTGGGATTGTTGCCATATTACTTACAACCCAATCCCAACCTGGGTTAGCAGGTACATAGGTATAACCGTCAGTTTCAATTGATTTTACAGAGCCTCCGCCACCGGTTCCTTCAATAAGCCTAATTAATGGAATTCTATATTCATTTGCAAAACGTTCTGCTGCAACTGATTTTTCCCATATCGCAGCATCTGCTGCTCCACCTCTTACAGTAAAATCATCTCCATAAATAGCAACAGGAGAATTATTAATTTTACCATGACCAATAACAGAATTTGCAGCTAATAATGATTTTAATTTTCCATTTTCATCATATTCACTTGAACCGGTTAAGCTGCCTATTTCTTTGAAACTATTTTTATCCAGTAAAGCAAGTATTCTCTCCCTTACTGTGGATCTTCCAGCATCATGCTGACGTTTTATTTTATCCTTGCCTCCCATTTCTTGAATAAGACTGAGGCGTTTTTTTATTTCGTTTACTTCATTATTCCAAGACACCTTAATTTTCCTTTATTTCAGATAGTTCTTATCTATTTTTCCAGATTGTATTAATACTTCAAAAGCTTTAATAGTTTCATTAATCATTGTTTTAGTATCAATACATCCATAATCAGAAATCCTTTCTTTTAGATGATCCCTAAGTGGAATATCTGAGAGTATACTAGGAAATGGCATTTCCGATCCAGAAGAAGTGATTTGTGCTTTAGGTTTAATTTCTTGAATTATCTTTATAGTTTCATTAATATTTACGCTTTCACCAAATATATCAAAAACAAAAGCCCCATCTCCATCATAAGATACGCTATGTATAAATGCTGAAGCAACTTCAGCTGCAGATAAATGAGAGACGTTTCCCTTATATGGTATATCATAAGGTTCCCCAAGAGCAGCTGCTAACATAGCTACAGTTTGTTTAGATGTCATTCCTTGGTCTCTTCCAACCCCATTCACTATTGCTGGCCTTAGACATACACTTGGTACTTTATGATCTTGCCAATAAACTTCTGAAATTTGTTCATCACACATTTTATATGCCCCATATAGAGTTTTCAATGAATCTGAATTTGGTAAAAATGAATGTGCTGCCATAGAACTTGCGTGTGCTATTCTTTTTATTGAATTTTGTTTTGCTGCCTCCATGATATTAACTGTACCAACTACGTTAACTTTTGCACCAGCAGTTGGGTCGGCAGCACAAAAAGGAACTTGTAAAGCTGCTAAGTGTATAATTGATTCTGGATTATATTTTTTTACTGTATTAAGGACATAGTCAGTATCAGAAATATCTCCTTCAACCCAAGGAACTTTTGATAATTCTTCATTTTCTATAAGTAATTCAGGTCTTTTTTTATTATTTGTTAAATCACATGCAATAACCTCTATATTTTCTTTTAAAAGCATAGCCATGGTCCATGCTCCTATACACCCTCCGGCACCAGTAATTAATACTGGACCATTAAAAGATTGATTAGGAATAGAAAAAAAGTTTAACATATAATACCTCCTAACAGAGTTTAATTAATTTTTACCCAGAGTTTTTTCAGCAATTCTTGAAAGAAAGGACGCACCTATAGGTAAAAGCTCATCATTAAAATCATAGGATGGGTTATGAAGTGATGCAGAATTTCCATTACCTATCCAAGCATATGCACCAGGCTTTTCTTGTAAAAAATATGAAAAATCTTCTGATCCCATCATTGGTTCTTGACTATCAGAAGCTTTATTTCCGGCAATTTCTTTTGCAGTCTCCAATGCAAATTTAGCTGCATTAGTGTCATTAATAGTTGGAGGATAACCTATTTTATAGTCTATATCTGCCTTAGCTCCAAAAGCTTCACATATATCTTTTACTATTTTAGGAAATTTCTTTCTGACAAAGTCTCCAGTTGTCTTATCAAAATATCTTATCGTTCCTGCAAGACTTGCAAAATCAGGTATTACATTATTTGCATGGCCTGAATTAAATTGTGTCACAGATACTACTAAAGTTTTTTTCGGATCAGAATTTCTAGAAACAAGCGACTGAAGTGCTTGAATAACTGCTGAACCACAAACTATTGGGTCTACCGACTCATTTGGCATTGCGCCATGGGCACCTTTACCATTAATTTTTATTTCAAAATTATCTGCTGCTGCCATTCTTGGTCCAGGACCAACATCTAAATTTCCTTCAGCTACTCCGGGCATATTATGCATTCCATAGATAGAATCCACTGGAAATTTTTCAAATAGGCCATCTTCTATCATTGCTTTTGCTCCTGCAAAGCCTTCTTCAGCTGGTTGAAATATTAATATAACTTGTCCGTTAAAGTTTCTTGTTTCTGCGAGATAACGAGCAGCACCAAGCAGCATAGTAGTATGTCCATCGTGACCACATGCATGCATTACTCCTTCATGTGTTGAAGCATGATCGCATTTATTAGCTTCCGTAATGGGTAAAGCATCCATATCTGCTCTTAAACCTACCATCGGCCCTTTACCATTTCTAATTACTCCGACTACACCTGTCCCTCCTATACCTTCATGAATTTCATCCACTCCAAATTCTTTAAGAAGCTTAGCAACTTTTTTTGCTGTTCTTTTTTCTTGATAAGCAAGTTCAGGATGACTATGAATGTCTTGTCTCCATTCTATCATTTGTTTATGAAACTCAGAAATTCTATTTATTATAGGCATTACGACCCTTTCTATAAATTTAAGTTAGTGAATATAAATTATACTCTTAAAAATATAATATACTCAAGGTTTACATCAATTTATTATTTTCTACTTTTTCCAGGAACCCATAAGATATCATCTTTTTTATTCTGTTTATTTACAAAACGGGCTATTACAAATAGATGATCAGATAATCTATTGATATATTTAATACAAATTGGATTTATTTTCTCTTTTTGGCTAAGGTTAATGATTAATCTTTCTGCCTTCCTTGCATTAGTTCTAGCTAGATGAAAGTAAGCCGATTCTATTGATCCTCCTGGTAAAATAAATGATTGTAAAGGTTCTAAATTACTATTCATTTCATCTATTTCACTCTCTAATCTATCTACTTGCGTTTGAGAAATTCTTAAAGGTTCATAATCTAAAGAATCATCTTCTGGCACACATAGATCGGCACCAAGATCAAAAAGATCATTTTGTATTCTAAAAATCATTTCTTTTAGCGGTGATTTAAGATTTATTATAGCTATACCTAAGGTTGAATTAGTTTCATCAACTGTGCCGAAGGCATCAATTCTTATAGAGTTTTTATAAACCCGTTCTCCATTACCAAGAGAAGTTTTACCCTTATCTCCTCCTCGTGTATATATTTTATCTAATTTAACCATCTGTTCTCTCTTTATGTTAAGATATATTATATAACAAAATTTTTATAAATTATAAATATACTTTGATATCTTATTTATTGGTAAAGTTTTATGGAATTTGTATCAGCTCAAAAAATTAAAAGAATTATTAAAATTAAGAGCCTTATAAATGAAATAGAGAACACTTATAGAAATGATTCATTTGTTCCATTAAGACAAGTTTATAATATAATTCCTCAAAACAATGAAGCGCAAATGATGGTAATGCCAGCTTTTTCAATTGATGGATATTATGGTGTAAAGTTACTAAATGTATTTCCAAATAATCCTCTAGTCGGTTTACCTAGAGTAAAAGCATTATATGTTTTATATGAGCAGAAAAATGGAGAAATAAAATTAATTTTAGATGGAACAGAAATAACTAAACAAAGAACTGCAGCAATGAGTGCAATTGCATCAAAATTTTTATCAAAAATAAATAGTAAAACATTATTAATTATAGGAACTGGCGCACTAGTTTCTTATATGATTAATGCTCATTGCTCTGTTAGACCTATAGATAATATTTTAATTTGGGGAAGGAATATAAGTAAAGTAAAAAATATAGTTAAAATATATAAAAATAGTAATTTAAAAGTTTCAGCTATTGATTCTCTTGAAGAAGCCTGCGGAATTGCTGATATAATAACTAGTGTAACTTCTGCTAAAAAAGAATTTATTAAGGGTAGTTGGTTTAATAATTCTGTACATATTGATCTATTAGGTGCTCATACAAGAGATATGGCAGAATTAGACCCGTATGGCTTTTCATTAGGTGAAATATATGTAGATGATAAGGAGGGCGCACTTGTTGAAGCAGGTGATTTAATGCAGTCAATAAAGCTAGGCTATATTAGTAAAAATGATATTAAGGCTGATATTAAGCAATTAATTATTAGTAATGATCTAAAGAGAGATAAAAAAGATAAAGTAACTATATATAAATCAGTTGGACATGCTTTATCTGATTTAGCTACTGCAAATTATATACATAAGGTTTTGAACCTATCATAGCAATTTCAGATTATTTAAACTTTTTTTTCTTCTATTAGATAGTATTCAAATACTTTTTTCATCTTTTCAGGAATAGCTTTAGATTTAATTATTCCATTCTTTTCTTCTGCCCATATTCTGATTTCAGAGCCAGCACATACTATTTTATTTTTTCTTTTAATAATATGCTGAAGCTTTAAGGTAGAATTAGTAATATTAACCAAACTAGTTTGTATATTTAAAATATCTTCTCTAACACAAGCAGAAAGAAATTTTGCTTCAGTGTGCAGTAATGGTAATCCCTTTATATTATATGTTTCCTCTAACTTAGAAATAGGTTGTTTTATACTTTTAAAATAATTCCATTGAGCACTATCCATCCATTTATAAAAATTAGGATAAAATACTATTCCATATGGATCGCAATCGCCCCATTCTACTTTTATTTTATATTGTTTTACTTTTACGAGACTCATCAAATTTATCCTTAATTAACTTGTGTAAATCATTCCTTTTTATTTTACCAGTGCTAGTTTGGGGCAATTTATAAATAAGCTTAATCATATAGGGTTTTTTATAATTTGGAAGAGAGGCTATTTTAGTTTTTAATTTTCTAACTATCAAATCTTCATTTGTAGTTTTATTTACGTGTAGGAACAAAGCTAGTCTTAGAGTGTCTTGTTTGGTATTAAAAGCTATACAAAATGAATCAAGCACATTATTTAAATTAGATGCTATATTTTCTATTTCTTTAGGATTTACCCATTTACCGGCTACTTTTATTAGGTCGTCTTCTCTACCCTGGTAATACCAATGATTATCTTTTATTGACCATATATCTCCAGTTTTTATCCATCCTTCGAGGAAGGTTTTTTTAGATTTATTTTCATTATTTAAATATTTATTTGAAAAAGTCGAATGTTTAATATGAAGAACACCATTTGTTTTGGATAATAACTTATTACTGTTTATTAATTTTGTTTTTACATTTTTAATTGGTTCTCCTGTGCTACCTATTTTTGAATTTTTTGGTCTGGTTGCAATTACAATAGCAAGAGTTTCTGTAGTCCCATAGCAATTTAAGAGTGGAGATTTTACTTTACTATTCCATTCTTTATAGAGCTTATCAGGTATTCTCTCTCCTGCTGAAATAAAATATTTTACTTCAGATAATATTTTTAAATTTGTACTGCTATCCTCTAGAAGTCTTCTATAAATAGTGGGAACACTAAAAATAACTTTAGGATTAAATTTTTTAATTATATATGTAAGGTTTGGATTATTTAATAAATTATCATTAAAAATTGTATTAAGTCCTATTAGTAAAGGAGCAAAAAAATTATTCCCCAGGGCATAAGCAAAAAATAATTTAGATGTAGTAAATATGCTATCCTCATAACGTAATTTTAAAATATCTTTATGAAGAAAATAAGTATTAGTTATAATCCCATGTTGATGAATTATAGCTTTAGGTAAACCTGTGGTTCCTGAAGAATAAATTAAAAAAGCAATTTGATTATTTTTAGAGCTGACTGTTTTAATTTTTTCTAAATGTATTTTAGATAAAAGATTTTTCCATTTATTGTTTTTATAGACTGAATATTTAAATTTAAGTTTATCTTTATTTAAAGAATTATCGCTTAATATTATTACAGGTTTGCTGTCATTAAGTATATGTAGTGTCTGTTCTTTAGATAGTTCAGGATTACCAGGAATAGGAACTATTCCTACTTTTATTGCTCCTAAAAAAGAAGATATAAAGTTAATACTGTCACTACTACTTATATAAATCCTATCTTTGCGTTTAATTTCTAACTTAAGTAATAATTGGCTAACTTTTGTACTTAGCTGAAATAATTCTTTATAAGATATTATCTTTATCTTATTAGAGTCCATTATCTGAGTTATCGCTGTCTTGTTTATATAATTGTTTTTTAAAGCGTTTTGTTCTATTTTATCAAATATGTTCATTGTAATTTTATTTCGTTAATTAAAATATATTAAAAACATTACTTTTTACTATTAATGGCCAATGACCTGATTTAAATAAATGATATTTTGAAATGAAAATATGATTATCATTTTGGTTGGAAGCAAAGGCTAATGCTGCTTGGTAACAACATATAGCTGCGGCACCAGCCGCAACTTTAGAATAATATTGGTATTTAACATTATCTTTATTTATATCTTTCACTGAGTATGTTTCTATTATTTTAGATGATTCTTCGGTAAGAGATTTTAAAAAAGAAAAAACTTTTTTTTTATCTTCATTCTCTAATAAAATGTTCAATAAATTTTCTTTTTCTTTTTCCTCTATCTCCCAACATTCTTTATTCCAATCTTTACTATTAATAACTCTAATAGCTCCTTCCCAAGTAGCTACTTGTTTTATTTCATTATGAATATTTAACTCTTGGCAGTAGTTTTTAATAAAGTAATAGAGACTGGAATCTATTTCTTTTCCTACATTTTTAAACCAGTTAATTTTAACTATGTTATCAGTAACAGAAGATATTTTATTTAATGATATTAGGCTCATAATAAATTTTATTGTTTATATATTTTTTCTCTAAACAAGCCTAATAATTCTTGCACTGGTCTGTCAGAAAAAGAAAATAATACTGATTCATCTATAGTTTCGTGTTTAATTTTTGCCCAAGGAGGTACTACAAAAATATCTCCTTTACTCCATAAATATTCTTGATTGTTAATTGTTGTTTTACCCTGGCCTTCAACAACTGTATAAATTGTTCCGTCTGTACTTCTATATGAATTTCCAGAAAACGATTTTGGAATTAATTGCATAAATGTGGCCATAGTAGGAATAGCATGTCCTCCATTAGAAGGGTTTACATATTTTAATCTTAGACCGTGACATTTATCCCATTCTTTGGATTCTTTCATTTTATCCAGAGCTTCTTTAGTTCTTTCATAGGGATAAGAAAAGACAGGGGAAGCAAGATTACTAAATAATTTATGGTCTACAGGTAAAAGCCCAGCACCATATCTAGCAAGAGAATCTCCTTCTGGTCTTTTTAATTCTTGTGTATTTTTATTTAATTTTTCTGCAAAGCTTGCTGAGAAATGATTTACCATTGGGATATCTAAGCCATCAAGCCAAATCATTGGTTCATTAGACTCATTTCCATGATCATGCCAGGTCCAGGAAGGTGTGATAATAAAATCTCCTGGACGCATAATAGTTTTCTCGCCATCTACTGCTGTATATGCTCCATTTCCATGCATTACAAATCTAAGAGCAGATTGTGTATGTCTATGGCTAGGAGCAACTTCTCCGGGAAGAATTAATTGCAGTCCAGCATAAAGTGTATCGGTAATTTTACTTTCACCCCTCATATTAGGGTTTTCTAAAATAAGCACTCTTCTTTCAGCTTGCTCTGCAGTTATAATTGAACCTGAATCTAAAACACGATTTTTTGTATCTTTCCAATACCAAATATGTGAATGTGTTCTAGTATTTGGTTCAGGAGTTACTAATTTATTTAGAACCTCCCACAAAGGGGCCATGTTTAATTCGCTAATATTTTTATAAAAATCATTTTTTTTCAAAGTTTACCTCTTTAAAGTTTTGTAAACTAAGAATATATTATTATTTAATTAATGCTAGGAAGTTCTAAATTTAATTTATTTACCACCAATTCATGGGTTAATTTTAGATAATCCTCTAACATTTCTTCATTCTTTCTCTTTTTTATTCCCCATTTTCTATATAATTCATTATTTTTTGATGCTGCTCTGCCAAAAAAGGCCGGAAGCATTGGGTAATATCTGTTGATTGCTTCTTGTATTTCTTTTTTACCATCTTCTGAAGCAATTAATTCCTTTGTAAAATCTTCACCAAATTTTGCATGAAATTTTTCTTCAGGCATAGTCATTCTGGCCACACTTTTTAATGGATGAAATGAACATTCTAGTAAGTCTTCAACTTGAAGAATTTCAGCTAAATCTGCTAGTAGTTTTATAACGCAAAATTCTGCCCATGTTTCAAGTGGAAATTCAAATATAGACAAAGGATTTTTTCCCTCAGGAGTCATTTCACTTTCAGGTATATTTAATTTTTGCCCGAGTTCTCTAAATCTTACATGGTGACCATACTCTTCCATTGCTACCCTACAAGTTAGCCATTTCGCATAAGGATTTGGTGCTAATGCTATAGCTGGTTCATCAAATACTCTTGCACCATAAAGCTCATTCACGGCGTGACTTCTAACTATTTTTACTAATAACTCTCTATATTCATCAGGATAATGAATTAAATCTTCACAAGTTTTTACTTGAGGTATTTCATTTTCTAATTTCATAGTATTCTCCTTTAAATAATAGGTTCATTTGAAAAAGCTTCTAAATCGGTTTCCAAAGACGTTAAATTTTCATCAAAATTCTCTTCAAAGCCTCTTTTTAAATCACTATACATATCGTCTTCTTTACGAATAAAATTAAAAACTGGACGCGATTGTTGAAATAAAAAAACTTCCTTTGCTCTTACACCAAATATTTGACCAGAATATTTTTTTCCGTCATTAGATGATAAATAAGAAACCAGTTCTCCGACATACTTTGAATCAATTTTAAGTGCTGAATCTTTATACTTTTGTTGAGCTTCATTTTGAGGTTTTATTGACTCTGTTACTCTAGTTGCTGCAAAGGGAGCAATCGAATTACATGTTATATTTGATCTCTGTAAGTCTAATGCTGTTACTCTGGTTAAAGCTATTAGGCCGGCTTTAGCAGAGGCGTATGCGGCTTGTCCATAATTACCCCAAATACCTGCAGTAGAGATAATATTAATAATTCTGCCATAATTATAATTACTATCTAATTTAGCTACTTCTTTCATATATCTACTAGTTTCTGAGATAATATTAAATGCCCCTGTAAGATTAATATCTATTACTTTTTTCCAATCTTCTATTGGATATTTAAAGATAAAACCATCTCTTATAATTGCAGCATTGTTTATAACAATGTCTATCCTGTTAAATTTTTTTATAACTATTTCTATAGAATTTTTAACATCTTCAGCTAAAGAAATATCTTTAGTAATAGCTAAAGTTTCGACATTATATTTATTACTTATTTCTTCAGATACTCTTTCAGCTAAATTTTTGTCTTCATGGTTACCTTTAATGCTATAGCCTGGGTCAATAATTACAATTTTACAACCTTGTTGAGCTAAGTTTTCTGCAATAGATTTTCCTATTCCTCTCGCCCCACCAGTAATTAATGCAGTTCTGTTATTAAGCTTTTTATCTGTCATTTTTGTTCCTTGATTTCATCATAAGGAGTATAAAATGCATCTGAATGAATATCAACTTTCCTAATTCCTTTAGTCATTAATATTTCCTCTGCAACCTCAACCATTTTTGGAGGACCAGCAAGATAAGCTTTATAACCGTCAAAGTCTTTTATGTCTGCAATTACTGCATCTGTAACAAAACCTCGTCGTAAAATTTTATTTTTGGGCTTCTCTATTACTACAGGATAAAAATTAAGATTCTCATTAATCTTTGACATTTCTTCAAATTGTTCAAGAGAATATAATTCATTTTCAGATTGAGAACCATAATATATATTAATTGGTTGTTTTGATCCTATTTCTTGTGAATATTTAATTATAGATAGTATGGGTGCTAGCCCTGTACCTCCTGCAACTGCAATTATTGGTCCTTTATGTTTTTCTCTTAAATGTGCATTTCCATAAGGGCCCTTTATTTTTATAGTTTCTCCTATTTTCAAATTATTTTTTACATATGCACTTACTTCTCCTCCATCGAGAGTTTTTATATGAAATTCTAATTCACCAGCATTTGGAGAACTAGCCATAGAAAAATGCTTTTCCTTACAATTTCCAATATATAATTCAGCATATTGACCAGCTTTAAACTTAAAAACTTCTTTATTATTTATGCTTAGATTTACAACATATATGTCATTTGTTACTTTTTTTAAATTAACAACCTTACATTCTAGGTTTTTAATTTCTAAATTATTGTTTTCATCATCTTCTTCATCTGTTAAAATTTTAATCTCGCAATCACTCCAAGGAACTGCCCTACATGCGAGAATTAAATTTTGTTTTTCTTCATCTTCATCTAACGCAAATTCAGAATAAGGAGACATTTCAATATCTCCAGAAATTTTTTTTGATTTACATGCGCCGCAGTTACCGGACCTACAACCATGAGGAAAGTCTATTCCTTGATTTAGTGCAGCTTCAAGTATAGTATTTCCTTCATCTACTAAAATTTCTTTACCATCTGATATCTTTACTTTGAAAGGCATATTTTCCTCTAGTATTGTTTATTATATTTTATTGATGTTACGTTTATTCAGCGTTGATAGATTTAATAATCAATTAGAATTTAAAATACAATAATTTAAATTTATTTTTTCCATGCTGTCCATGGGTTAAATCCATAAAGGGGTATTTCATCTGGTATATCAATATATGCTTGGTGAGCAATTCTATGAAGAGGATCATGAAAAAGTGGTATCATCCATTTCCCAGATCTTAAAAGTCTATCGAGGATTCTAGTGTATTCAATTAAATTGTCTCTTTTTTTTGCATTAGTTATTTTTTTTATTATTTCGTCGATAGCTTTGTGCTTTATTCCTGCGTAATTTCTTGAGCCATTTTGGTCAGCAGCCCAGCTACCCCAATATATTGATTGTTCATTTCCTGGAGATAAAGACATATAATACTCAAAAATTATTGCATCAAAATCAAATGTTTGGATACGGTTTTGAAATTGAGAACTATCTATTATTCTAATCTTTAAATCTATTCCTATTCTTCTTAACTTATCCTTCCAAATTAGTAATAACTTCTCCATTTTATATTTATTAGTTATTACCTCAAAGCTTAATGATTTTCCTGATTGTATATTCTTCATTTTTTGATCTATTATTTTCCATCCAGATTTTTCCAATAGAGATACAGATTGTTTTATAGTTTTTCTTTCATTGTAAGATAAATTATTTATTTGTTTTAATGCATCTTTACTAATATCATCTTTGTATTGAGATAATATTGTTTTTGCCTTTTGACTCGGTTCTGATTTAGCAGATAATTCACTATTATCCCATGGACCAAATGTTTGTTTTAATAAGCCATGGTTTACTATTTTATTTATAAATTCATATGGAAATAATAATGATATTGCTTTTCTTACATTTCTATCTTGGAATATAGGTTTTCTAGCATTTAAAATTATAGCTTCTATTCCAGATGGAGAGTGTTTTAAGAAAGTGTTTTTTATAATTTTATTTTGAGAGTCTTGATGATAGGCTTTCTCCCACCTAACAGCATCGCTTTCAATATTAATATCAAATTCTCCAGATAAAAATGCTTCTAGAGCTACATTTTGATCTCTATAAAAATCATACTTTATATTCTTGAAATTATATCTACCTAAGCTATCTTCACTATTTATTTTCCACCAATTTTCATTTTTAATAAAAGTAATAGATCTTCCTGTTTCTATATTAGCTATTTTATAAGGGCCAGAACTTATAAAAGGCTCAAGGGTTGTTTTAGTGAAGTTTTTATTATTCCAATATTTACTGTGAAAAACAGGCATCAAACCTATAATAAGTGGCATTTCAAAATTGCCTTTATTTGAAAAAAAGAATTTTACCCTTTTGTTGTTTATTACTTTTACTTCTTTTACCATAGAATAGTAAGACCTTGTATGAGGTCTTCCTGAATTTTTCAGAGTTTTCCAGGAAAATATTACATCTGCACTAGTGATTGATTTTCCATCTGAGAACTTTGCTTCATCATATATTTTAAATTCTACCCATTTCCTATCTTTTGGAATTTTTATAGCTTCAGCTATGCCAGGGTATAGAGAAAAAGGCTCATCAGGACTCCATGTCATCAAAGATTCTATCATTAATCCTTTTATACCTGGTGGCGCAATACCTTTAATTATGTACGGGTTTAAACTATTAAAAGTTCCGATTTTAGCCAATTTTAGGGTATTATTAATTGGAGCATTAATATTTACTTTTGTATCTCTAGCTACACCATCTCTATTTGTTGAACCGTGCATTGCTATAGTTTTATTAAAATCTTGAGCAAAACAGCTATAATTAAAAGAAAATACAAAATTTATAATTAATAAAAATTTAAACATACATGTAATAAATATTATTTTTTAGATCAAATTAAAAGAATTTGATTAATAATTATTTTATATTCATATTTTGTTCTTGATTTGTTCTATAAAAATTGTTATTTTAGTGAAAAATGTAATTAATAATTAATTACATCTATTTTTTAGTTGACCAGATCCTATATTTTGTCAATATAGATTTATAAACAACTATATATTGTGTTTATCCCCATTTTATTATCCACAGTTGTGGATAAGTGGATGAATTTACGAAATAATCTAGTTCTGCTAGATTAAGATGGAGAAATAATATGGATGGAAGCGGCTTAGAAAGTTCATATCAAGGAAAAAACCAAGGTGATATGTTAAATGTAGTTCAGGTTGAACGAGGAAAAGCTGTAGAAATTAATTCTGCTAGAGATGGTCTTTTAACTGAATTTGGAAAAGCTACACTTGAAGATAGGTATCTTATGCCTGACGAGACCCCTCAAGATTTATTTGCTAGAGTAGCTAGTTATTTTGCTGATGATGACGCCCATGCACAACGTATATATGACTATATGTCAAGATTATGGTTCATGCCTTCAACTCCTGTCTTGTCAAATGGAGGAACAGAAAGAGGTCTTCCTATTTCTTGTTTTTTGAATGAATCAAATGATAGTTTACAAGGTATAGTTGATTTATGGAATGAGAATGTTTGGTTGGCCTCTCGAGGAGGAGGTATAGGGTCTTATTGGGGAAATTTAAGATCTATAGGAGAAGTAGTAGGAAAGAATGGAAAAAATGGTAAGACTTCAGGGGTTATTCCATTTATACGAGTGATGGATTCTCTAACTCTTGCTATAAGCCAAGGTAGTTTGAGAAGAGGTTCTGCAGCTTGTTATTTGCCAGTATGGCATCCAGAGATTGAAGAATTTATTGAAATGCGTCGCCCAACTGGAGGTGACCCTAATAGAAAAGCTCTTAATTTGCATCATGGTATAGTTATACCAGATTCTTTTATGCGCGCTGTAGAAGCTGATGAAGAGTGGGCTTTAAAAAGCCCTAAAGATGGTGCTGTACAAACCACTGTTTCTGCAAGAGATTTATGGATACGTATTTTAACTGCTAGGGTAGAGACTGGTGAACCTTATTTATTATTTATTGATAGAGTTAATGCAGATATACCGCAACATCAAAAATTAGCAGGTATGAGAGTTAAAATGTCAAATTTATGTAGTGAAATAACTTTACCTACAGGAGAAGATAGATTTGGTAATGATAGAACCGCAGTGTGTTGTCTTTCATCACTAAATTTAGAGACATATGACGAATGGAAAAATGTTCCGGGAATGATAGAAGATATTATGCGTTTTTTAGATAACGTATTACAAGATTTTATAGATAGAGCCCCAGATTCTATGGCAAAAGCGAAATATAGTGCTATGAGGGAAAGAAGTGTAGGTTTAGGCGTTATGGGATTTCAAAGTTTCTTACAGAAGCGAAACGTTCCTATAGAATCTGTAACTGCTTTGTCATGGAATAAAAAAATATTTAAAGATATTAGAGAGCAGGTAGATTTAAGTTCAAAAATTTTAGCAAAAGAGAAGGGAGCTTGTCCTGATGCAGCGGATTTTGGAATAGAGGAAAGGTTTTCCAATAAATTAGCTATAGCTCCAACTGCTTCTATTTCTATAATTTGTGGAGGAGCTTCTCCAGGAATAGAGCCTTCTGCAGGAAATTCTTTTGTTCAAAAAACTCTATCAGGGTCTTTTAATGTTAGAAATCCTCATCTTAAAAAATTATTATCTGAAAAAAATATGGATACTGATGATATTTGGTCTTCTATTACAACTAATAAAGGCTCTGTCCAGCATTTAGATTTTTTAAGCGACCATGAAAAAGACGTATTTAAATCGGCCTTTGAGGTTGATCAACGTTGGTTAATAGACCTAGCTGCACAACGTACGCCTTATATTTGTCAATCTCAATCTTTGAATGTTTTTATCCCTGCCGATGTCCATAAAAAAGATCTACATCAAATTCATTTTCAAGCATGGAAAAAAGGAATCAAAAGTATGTATTATTTAAGGTCTATGTCTATTCAGCGTTCTGATGTTGTTTCTAATATGGGACAATCAACTAATAATATATCGCAAGAAAATTCAAATGATTATGAAGAATGTCTTTCATGTCAATAATTATTTTTTGGAGTAAATAAGATGTCTTTGTTATCAGCTAATCCAGTGTATAAACCATTTCACTATCCTTGGGCATATGATGCTTGGTTACAACAACAAAGAATTCATTGGCTTCCTGAAGAAGTTCCATTAGCGGATGATGTTAAGGATTGGCAAAAAATACTTACAGATAAAGAAAGAAATTTATTAACTCAAATATTTCGCTTCTTCGTTCAAGCTGATGTAGAAGTTAATAATTGTTATATGGGTCATTATTCTAGAGTTTTTAAACCTACTGAAATTTGCATGATGCTCTCGTCATTTTCAAATACTGAGACTATTCATATTGCAGCTTACTCTTATTTGCTCGATACCATAGGTATGCCAGAACTTGAATATGAAGCATTTCTTCATATCAAAGAGATGAGGGACAAATATGAATATATGCAAGGATTCAACGTAGACTCAAACATAGAAATTGCAAAAACTTTAGCTGTATTTGGTGCATTTACTGAAGGATTACAATTATTCGCTAGTTTTGCAATATTATTGAACTTTCCAAGATTTAATAAAATGAAAGGTATGGGACAGATTGTTACATGGTCAGCAAGAGACGAAACATTACATACAAATTCAATAATAAAGCTTTTTCACACATTTTTAAGCGAAAACCCTGAGATAAAACGTGAACAATTAACAGAAGATTTATATAAAGCATGTTCAACAGTTATAGAACACGAAGATGCCTTTATAGATAAAGCTTTTGAATTGGGCGGAGTAGAAGGTTTAGAAGCAAAAAGTGTAAAAGAATATATTAGGTATATAGCGGATAATAGACTTAAGCAGCTAGAAATGAAGCCGCTTTATAACATCAGTAAAAACCCATTACCTTATATGGATGATATGTTAAATGCTTTAGAACACACTAACTTCTTTGAAAATAGGGCTACTGAATATTCTCGTGCAGCCACGCAAGGCAGTTGGGAAGAAGCTTTTGTATAATTAAATAGATATAATCTAATTTGAATGAAGTTTTGACCATACTTTGTTAGGTGTCGCTGGCATATCAATATGTTCAATATTTAAAGCGTTAACTAATGCGTTAATTACAGCAGGAGGTGCTCCAATTGCTCCAGCTTCTCCTGCCCCCTTTATTTGTAGTAAATTAGTTTCACAGGGAACCATATTCCATCGTATATCTACATTAATTAAATCTTCAGCTCTAGGTAAAGCATAATCCATGAAAGAACCTGATAATAATTGTCCATTTTCGCTATCATACACAGTATTTTCATAGATTGCTTGGCCAATACCTTGAGCTATACCACCATGAACTTGTCCCGCTAGCATATTAGGATTAATAACTAGTCCAAAATCATCTACAACTGTATATTTCTTTATTTCAATGTGACCTGTATCTTTATCTACTTCTAGTTCACATATATGGCAACCATTAGGAAATGTATAATTAGGAGGAGTCCACTGACTAGAAATTTTAATTGGTTCATTGCTATCTTTAGCTAGGTCTTCAAGACTAATTGTTAAATTTGTGCCTTCTGCTAAAAAAATACCTTCTTTATATTCTAAAGTACTTTCGTCTATATTTAATTTTTGGGCTGCTAGTGATTTTGTTTTATTAATAATATTCTCTGAAGCAACTTTAATAGCTGCACCTCCTACGGGAACTGACCTAGAACCGCCTGTGCCTGCGCCAAAAGCAATCACATCAGTATCTCCCTGAACAACAGTCATCTTTTCAGGTCCAATTCCTAAATATTCACATAAAATTTGCTTATATGCAGTTTCATGGCCTTGCCCATTAGATTGAGTTCCAATATGTAAAGTAATACTACCATTTTTTTCTAAAATTATAGTAGCTTCTTCTGGTCCTCCACCTGAACAGGCTTCAATATAAGTTGATAGACCAATACCTCTAATTTTATTATTTTCTTTTGATATTTTTGCTCGATCTTTAAATCCTTGCCAGTCTGAATCTTTTACAGCAAGTTCCATATTACCTATGAAATCACCAGTATCATAGGTATGGTTCAAAGCAGTCTTGTAAGGCATTTCTGAACTAGGAATTAAATTTCGTCTTCTAATTTCTATTGGGCCTAACCCAGATTTTATTCCTGCTACATCTACTAATCTTTCAATTACAAATGAAGCTTCTGGTCTACCCGCACCCCTATAAGCATCAATTGCAGGAGTATTTGTAAAAACTCCTTTAACATTCACATATATTGCTGGGGTTTTGTAACAGCCTGCCAACATTGCTGTACCTGCTAAAGTAGGTATAAATATAGCAAAATTTGATAAGTAGGCTCCCATATTAGCGACTGTATCTATTTTTATTCCTAAAAATATTCCTTCTTTATCTAAAGCTAATTTAGCTTTTGTAACATGGTCTCTTCCATGCGTATCAGATAGAAAAGCCTCACTTCTATCAGAAACCCATTTCACAGGCCTACCTATTATTTTTGATGCAAATAGTGAACATATATATTCAGGATAATTGAAAATTTTCATACCAAAACCACCACCTACATCAGTTGTTATAACTCTAATTTCACTAGGTTCTATATTTAAAACATTTGAAATTCTATCTCTAAGACTGTGCACTCCCTGGGATGAACAGCTTAATTCATATCTACCATCTTCTTTATTATAATTTGCAACTGCTCCTCTAGTTTCCATAGAATTTGGAACAATTCTATTATTAATTAACTCAATTTCTACTATAGAGTCCGCTTTTTTGAAGGCATCTTTCACTTTATCTTGTTCACCCATTTCCCAATCAAAACAAAGATTGTTTTTAGTATTCTCCCATACTTGAGGTGAATCATCTTTAATTGCTTCCTTACAGGAAGTTACTGATGCAATTTCTTCAATATCAGCAAATATTAATTCTGAAGCATTTTTTGCTTGTTCTATGCTCTCAGCAATTATTATAGCTATTGGATCTCCTACATGCCTAACTTTATCAATAGCAATAGCTGGCCTTTCTGGAGTATACATGTCAGAATCATCTTTATTTTTTGCTATAAAATTAGTAGGCATATCTTTTATACCTGCCTCTCTTAAATCTTTACCTAAAAAGATATTAATAACACCTGATGATTTAAGAGCATCATCTATATCTATACTTTTAATTATACCGTTAGAGACATTAGACCTTAATACATACATATAAGTTTGATTTGTTAATGAAATATCGCCTGTATATAAACCTTTACCAGAAATAAACCTTATATCTTCGTCTCTAAGTACAGGTTGCCCAATTCCAAATTTATTCATTATTACCTCTTTAATTTCTATTTATCAGACATTAATATATCATAAACTTTAAATAATTAAAATATTATATTGAGAGTATCTTGATAAAGAAAAAAATTAAAATAGAGTTTTCAAGTAATTTTATTACAGTTGAGCTTGATAATACTAATACAGCAAAAGAAATATGGGATGCTTGTCCTATAGCGTCCGTCACTAATACGTGGGGCAAAGAAATTTATTTTGAAACAGGTATTAAAGTTGTAAAAGAAAAGTCTGCAAAAGATATAATCAATTTAGGAGAAATTGCTTTTTGGGTTGAGGGTAGTTCTATTGCAATAGGTTTTGGAGCTACTCCTATATCCAAAGTAAATGAAATACGTTTAGTAACTAAAGCGAATATTATTGGAAAAACTAAATCAGATTTATCTATATTAGAAGTGGTTAATTCGGGAGAAATTGTTATAGTAGAACGTATTTATTAACTAAGGAATATATTATGACAAAAAAAGTAGATTTTTATTTTGATTATGGAAGCCCTGCCACCTATCTGGCATGGACGCAAATAGATAAAATAATAAAAAATGCAAATGCTGAACTTAATATGATTCCTATGTTGCTTGGAGGAGTTTTTAAAGAGACAGGAAATTCTTCGCCAGCTTTTATTCCTGCTAAAAGTAAATGGATGAATAAAGATTTGAAAAAACACGCTGAAATTTATGGAGTTGATTATAACTCAAATAGTTTTTTTCCGATAAATACGCTAAACTTAATGCGCGGAGCTATTGCTGCTAGAAAAATGAATATTTTTGAAAAATATTCAGAAGCTATTTTTACTGGAATATGGGTAAAAGACGTAAATTTAGGAGATATTCCTATACTTCAGGATTATTTAAATAAAAATGGTATAGATACTTCAGAGCTATTTAGTTTGATTCAGTCAGATGAAATTAAATCATCATTAATAAAAAATACCGCACAAGCTGTTGAGAAAGGTGTTTTTGGTGCACCAACTTTTATAGTAAATAATGAATTGATATTTGGACAAGATAGGTTAGAATTTTTAAAATTAGCATTAAAATAAAATATATTTTTTTTTATGTATTGTAAATTTAGGTCAGTATAACTATTTATATAAGTATAATATTAATGTGTAAGCTTAAGGAATAAAAATGAATAGTGATTTTCAAAAAAAAGCAGATTTTAAAATTGGTGAAATTGTTAAACACCGTTTATTTTCATTTAGAGGCGTTATATTTGATGTGGACCCTGAGTTTATGAATACTGAGGAATGGTATGCCTCTATACCCGCAGATATGAGGCCTAAAAAAGACCAACCATTTTATCATTTGTTTGCAGAAAGTGAAGAGGGTCCCTATATAGCTTATGTTTCGCAGCAAAATTTATTAAAAGATGATAGTCAAGAACCCTGTTTACATCCTCAGATAGATGTAATGTTTAATAATATAGGCGGTGATTATGTTTTAAAGAAAGAAAATATTCACTAGAAATTATCTATTCTTATCCTTCATCCATGGTGCATCTGGAGAATTTGCGTCTCCTATATCTAAAGGCTTGTTACTATCTTTATCAGAGCTTTTCCATCTTAATATATTATTTTTTGTAATAATTTTTCCTATAATATAGGCTAAAATTATACAGGATATAAGTATAAGAATTCCCATTATTGGATGATAGTTCATATTAATTCCTTAACATTAGTTATTACATTATAAGTTGAATGGAGGATAATTCAAGTTTTTAGGAGACAAAGTAAATACTTCATATCCAGACGAAGTAACACAAAGAGTGTGTTCAAATTGAGCAGATAAAGTTTTATCTTTGGTAACAGCTGTCCAACCGTCAGAAAGAATTTTTACATCATATTTACCAATATTTATCATTGGTTCAATGGTAAAA
>JAQWLZ010000042.1 GCA_029247025.1 Alphaproteobacteria bacterium
AACTGATAGAGTTAAGAATGTTATAGACTAACATACCACCCACTTGTGATGTATCTATCATCTGGTTCTTCACCCACAAATCTACACCTCTTTGTTTTAATGTTTCTACTACCTCAATCATATGTTTAAGATTACAACCCAACCTTGAAAGTTCTAAAGTCATAACCATATCAAATCTTTTAGAGAATGAATCCTTCATCATTCTATCCAGTTCTGGTCTGGTGGTAGTAGAACGACTGAACCCTTCATCTGTGTAGATGTCTGTTAGTATCCACCCATTATTATTTACTACTTCTCTTAACTCATTCACCTGTCTGTTGATGTCTTGTCCTTTATCGTTAGTTGATATTCTACAATACAGACAAACTCTTTTTTTGGTTTTATCGTTCATACAAACTCCTTATAAAATTGATATTTTTGGGAACGAATCATTATACAAAATTACAACAAAAGAGTCTATGAAAATGACTCCTACTGCCGATTACAGAGATATTTTTAAAATTAATTTTATACAAAGATAGAATAAAAATCCTCATAATGATATGGTGAAATGGTGGTGGATAAGAGAGTCCAAGAATTTTGAAGAAAATTAATACAAATATTTCTTTCCTCAAGATTAAAAGTAGATTCAAAGTATTTTGAAACCCTTGCTCACCAACGATTACAGAGGGTGGAACTATTGAGTGGGAATAATATCATTATTTTTATAAAATATAAGTTATACCGATAATATTTATTATATGTCTGTGAATAAAATATTATTAAGACATTAAAGATCTATGAAAGGCAAGAACATGAAATATAATAAATTAAGAAAGTTAGGTAAATTTGGAGCTGAAGTTGCTCCTATTGGAATTGGCGCTATGTCATTTACAAATTTTTATGGCCCATGTAACGATACTCAGGCTAACGATGTTTTGACTGCTGCTTTAGATATGAATTTGAAACATATTGATACTTCGAATGTTTATGGAGCAGGAAAATCTGAGGAAAGGATAGGTGAATTTTTATTAAAACAGGGAAACTTAGCAAATGATTTATTCAATATTGCTACAAAAGCAGCAATATTTACAAATCCTGAAACAGGTAAGAGAGGTTTTAATAATCAAGGTGAATATTTAGAAAAAGAATTAGATAAAAGTTTAAAAAGATTAGGCGTGGATTTTGTAGATCTTTTTTATGTGCATAGAAGAGATTCTAGTATTGAGATTGAAGAAGTAACAGATTCACTATCTAAGTTAGTACAAAAAGGAAAAACTAAATCTATTGGTTTCTCTGAAATTGCACCATCTTCTCTTAAAAGAGCTTCCAAAATTCATCATATAGCAGCTGTCCAATCTGAATACTCTCTTTCTACTCGGGCACCAGAAATGGGCTTGTTACAAGCATGTAGTGAATTAGGAACTGCACTAGTTGCTTTTAGTCCAGTAGGAAGAACTTTTTTAACGGATAAACCTTTATCATATGAAATTGCTCAATCTTTAGACTTTACAAAAGTCAATCCCCGTTTTAATCAGCCTAATTATGAACATAATATAAGTATCAGTGATAAATTTAGAAATTATGCGAGAGATATTGGTGTGCCTTCAGCAACCTTATCAATTTCATGGTTATTATCTAATGGAGAGTATATAATTCCTATTCCTGGAACACGTTCGGTAGAGCATTTAAAAGAATTAGCAGGTGCAATGGAATTTGATATGACAGATAAAATAAAAATAGAAATAGAAAATATATTACCTTTAGGTTGGGCATACGGCGATAGATATTCTGATGCTCAATGGTTTGGTCCTGAACGTTATTAATATTATATAATAACAATAAAAAAATATAATTTTCTATATTTAATAGAATAAACAACTGAAATTTTCTGTATTTAATAGATAGAAATTTAATTAAATATAATTTAAGATAATGCTATATTTAAAAAGAAGGATAGCAATAATGTCAGATAGAATAGAAAAATATGGTTTAAGTATAGACGCAAAATTAGTAGATTTTATGGAATCTGAAGCTATTCCTGGTACTGGTATAGATATTCAAAAATTTTGGCAAGGATTTGCAGAAATAATAGAAAAGTTGGGGCCGAAAAATAAAAGCCTTTTAGAAAAACGTGAAGATATTCAATCTAAGATAGATGAATGGCATATTGCTCATAGAGGACAAGTGACGGATATTGAACAATATAAATCCTTCTTATTTGATATAGGTTATTTAGTTCCAGAAGAAGAAGATTTTAAAATTGACACTAGTAATGTTGATCTTGAAATTGCAAATCTATGTGGTCCTCAATTAGTTGTACCTATAATGAATGCTCGTTATGCATTAAATGCTGCTAATGCAAGATGGGGAAGTTTGTATGATGCATTTTACGGAACAGATGCTATGGGAGATTTGCCGCCAGATGGAGGCTATAGCAATGAAAGAGGTGATAAAGTAATTTCTAATGCTAAAGCTCATCTAGATAAAGTAGCACCTTTAAACTTATGTAAGTGGCAAGAGATTTCAAAAATAAGTATTTTAGAAGGTAAATTATTGTTGTCCGCAAATGAACAAGAGGTTGCTTTAATTAATAAAAATCAGTTTATTGGATATATACAAAATAATAATTCTCTAAGTGAAATAATTTTAGTTCAAAATGGACTTCACATACGTATTATAATTAATCCAGATCATGTGATTGGAAAAATTGATAGGGCAAATATATCAGATATTATTTTAGAAGCAGCACTTACTACTATTATGGATTGCGAAGATAGTGTTGCAGCTGTGGATGGCGAAGATAAAGTATTGGCTTATAAAAATTGGCTCGGTTTAATGAAGGGAGACCTTACAGAAAATATAGAAAAAGCAGGTAAAAATATCACCAGAAGATTAAATAGTGATATAGAATATATAAATATTGTTGGCAGTAAAGCTATTTTAAAAGGTAGGTCTTTAATGTTAAATAGAAATGTTGGCCACTTAATGACTAATCCAAGTGTATTAGATAGTTCTGGTAATGAGGTGGGTGAAGGTTTAATTGACGCAATGTGTACTACTATTATTGCTATGCATGATTTATCTAAATCGTCAGGTATTCGAAACTCATTGAAAGGCTCAGTATATATTGTAAAACCTAAAATGCATGGTCCAGAAGAGGTAGCATTTACAGAAGAAATTTTTACTAGCGTTGAAAATGTTTTAGGATTGCCATTAAATACAGTTAAAATTGGCATAATGGATGAGGAAAGAAGAACTAGTGCAAATTTAAAGGAGTGTATTCGTTCTGCAAAATCAAGAGTTGCATTCATTAATACTGGTTTTTTAGATAGAACTGGTGATGAAATACATACTTCCATGGAAGCAGGACCATTTTTACGTAAAGGTGATATGAAATCTACCGAGTGGATTAAATCTTATGAAGAAAGAAATGTAGATATAGGACTTAATTGCGGGTTACAAGGACGTGCGCAAATAGGCAAAGGAATGTGGGCAATGCCAGATTTAATGAAAGATATGCTTGAACAAAAAATAGGACATCCAAAAGCTGGAGCAAATTGTGCATGGGTTCCCAGTCCAACAGCTGCTACATTGCATGCTATGCATTATCATATGGTAGATGTTTTTGATGTTCAAAATGAAATTATTGAGGGAGGCACAAGAGGTACTTTAGATAATTTGTTAAAAATACCTGTAGCTGATGGTCATAATTGGTCTCAAGAAGATATTGAACAAGAAATAGAAAATAATGCTCAGGGTATATTAGGTTATGTAGTCAGATGGGTTGATCAAGGAGTAGGTTGTTCAAAAGTACCTGATATTCATGATATAGGCTTAATGGAAGATAGAGCAACTTGTAGAATTTCATCACAAGCATTATCAAACTGGTTACACCATAAAATAGTATCAGAAGAACAAGTTATGGAATCTATGAAAAAAATGGCAGCGGTAGTAGATGACCAAAATAAAAATGATGGTAATTATATTTCTATGTCTCCTACATTTGATACTATAGCATTTAAGGCCGCCTGTGATTTAGTATTTAAAGGAAGAGTTCAACCCTCAGGTTATACCGAACCAGTTCTCCATAGTAGAAGAATAGAGTTGAAAAATAAAGACAGTATTAATTAGTAAGTATTTTAATGTCCTCAGAAATTTTATGGTCTCCTCAATCAAATATTGTTGAAAATTCTGCATTAAGTAAGTTTTCTAAAGAATTAGGGTTTGATAATAATTCTTATGAAAAACTTCATTCTTGGTCTATTAATAATAAAGAAAATTTTTGGAGAGCAGTATGGGATTTTACTAGAGTTATTGGTGATCCTGGATCTAAAAGCTTTGTACCTAATCTAAAATCACCTATGACTGGTGCACAATTTTTTCCTGCAGCTAAATTAAATTTAGCAGAAAACTTGCTAGAAGGAGATGATAATTTTATTGCAGTCATAGAAACAGATGAAATAGGAAATAGACGAGAATTTTCTCGAAGAACATTAAAAGAAAAAGTTGCTAAAACTGTAAATGGCTTAAAAAAAATAGGAGTTCAATCTGGTGATAGAGTAGCTGCTATTTTGCCTAATAGGATAGAAGCTTTAGTAAGTCTTTTGGCATCTGCTTCTATTGGTGCAATTTGGACTTCTTGCTCTCCTGACTTTGGCACTAAAGGAATAATTGATAGAATTGGGCAAACTACTCCTAAGGTATTATTTACTACTTCTATCTATCGTTATAATAATAAAGAACATGATTTTTCTTCACGTATATCAGAAATTGTTGCTTCTTTAGATGGTTTAGATAGCGTAATTATTGTTGATGATAAAAATATTAATATATCAAATAAAAGTTATAATTATACTTTGTTCAATGAATTTGGAATAAATTCAAACCTTGAGTTTATAAGATTACCATTTTCTCATCCTTCTTATATATTATATACTTCCGGTACCACAGGAGCTCCTAAAGCAATAGTTCATTCAATAGGAGGAACCATCTTACAGCATTTTAAAGAACATAAATTACATAATGACCTAAAACCTAAGGATAAAATTATGTGGTATACTAATATTGCCTGGATGATGTACCATTGGGTAGTCTCTTCTCTCGGTTGTAACGCTACTTTAGTTCTATATGATGGTGTTCCTATTATTAAAAGAAATGATCATTTAGATGGATCTTTATTATGGAAAGTAGCTGAACAGGAAAAATTAACGCATATGGGTGTTAGTCCCAAATATATGTCAACATTAGAAGATATTAAAGAAGTACCTATAGAAAAATATAACTTAGAAAATTTGCGATGGCTTTTAGCAGCAGGATCTCCAGTAGCTCCTAGTCAATTTGATTGGGTTTATAAGAAAGTAAAAAAAAATATAGGCTTTTCTTCTATATCTGGAGGTTCTGAACTTTTAGCATGCTTCATGTTAGGCTCTCCTTTACATCCAGTAAGAAAAGGAGAACTAACTGCGAAAGCATTAGGCATGGCGGTAGAAATATTTGACTCAAATAATAAGTCACTAATAAATAAAGCTGGAGATTTAGTATGTACAGAGCCTTTTCCATCAATGCCTATAACATTCTGGGGTAAAAATGGAGATGAAAGATATAAAAAAACGTACTTTGAAGAAAGAGCAGAAATATGGACTCATGGAGATTTAGCTGAAATCACCTCGCATGGTTCTGCAATAATTTATGGAAGGACAGACAATACTTTAAATCCTGGAGGAGTAAGAATAGGAACAGCAGAGATTTATAATATTTGTGAAAGATTGAAAGAAATTGATGACTGTTTGGTATTTGGTAATAGAATTAATAATGATGAAGAAATTATTTTATGTATTAAATTCACTAAACCTAATATTTTAAATGAAAGCTTTTCTATTGCTTTACGAAAGATGATTAGGGAAAACACTTCACCAAGACACGTTCCTCATAAAATTTATGAAGTAGAAGATATACCTTATACTATGAATGGAAAGAGAGTAGAAGGAGCAGCTAGATGGACATTAGCCGGAAAAAAAGTGCCAAACTTGTCATCTTTATCTAATCCAGAATGTCTAAAAGAATATTCAATGTTAAGATCTAAAAGAGCTTTATAGTTATCTTATTAAAATTATGTGCGGTAGATTTACATTAAAAAGCAAAAAAGCTGTTAAAGAAAAATTCGGGATTGATATTGAACCTAACTATAATATATCTCCATCCCAAAAAATATTAATATTTAATGGTAAATCACCTTTTTATATTAATTGGTCATTTTCGCCGCAATGGGCAAAAAAACCAATGAACTTAATTAATGCACGCAATGAAACGCTGCATATAAAACCATCGTTTAAAAATTCTAAAAGATGTGTAATAATTTCTGATGGATGGTTTGAGTGGCAGAGGTTACATGGAAAAAAAATACCATTTTATCATTTTATAATGAATGATATATTTTATATGGCTAGTATCTATAATGAAAATGGTTGTGCAATAGTTACTAAAGAGTCAGATCAAAATGTTAACCACATTCATCATAGACAACCTCTCGTCTTAGATAATATAAATATGATGAATTGGTTAAATAGGGAAGGTCTGTCTATCAAGGAAAATATTAATAAAGTTAATTATTATCAAGTACATCAAATAGTAAATTCACCATTAAATAATAATAGAAAATGTATAGAGAGAATTTAAACTTTTTTTATTTATAAATGTATTATAGTATTTTTTTTATGAATGAAATTAAACCTTACAAATTATCAATTAGTAATGATGAAATTGAAGATCTTAAGAGAAGACTCGCTAATACGAGACTTCCAGATCAAGCACCTGGGGAACCATGGAAGACAGGAACTGATTTAGAGTGGTTTAAAAAATTATTAGATTATTGGAAATTTAATTTTGATTGGAAAAAATCAGAAAGTGAACTTAATTGTTTTCCACAGTATAAAACAAAAATCTCTGATATAGATCTTCATTTTATTCATTGTGAAGGAAAGTCTAAAAAAAATATTCCATTATTATTAATGCATGGTTGGCCTGGATCAATTTTTGAATTTCTGGATATTATTCCTATTCTTACAGACCCAAATAAATATGGAATTAATTCTGATTTTGCTTTTACGGTAATTGCTCCTTCCTTGCCAGGATTTGGTTTATCATTTGAAGTTTTCCAAAAACGATTTGGTGTTGAAGAAATTGGTGAATGTTTTAAAGATCTTATGACTAAGGTTTTAGGCTATAATACATTTTGTATTCAAGGAGGAGATTGGGGGGCCATGATAGGCAGTAGAATGTCTTATAAATATCCAGAAAAAATATTAGGATTACATTTAAATATGTTAGCGCTGATAAGAGAATATGATCCAGAAAAAATTTTATTACCTGAAGAAAAAGATTATATAGACCAAATAAAAAAATGGAGGCCAGAAGGAATGGGTTATCAAGCAATTCAGGGTTCTAGACCACAGACTTTGGCTTATGGATTATCGGATTCTCCTTCTGGATTAGCAGCTTGGATTTGTGAAAAATTTTATGAATGGACAGATTGTAATGGTTTACCAGAAAATTCAATTAGTTTTGATAAGATGCTAGCTAATATCTCTCTCTATTGGTTTAGCGGCGCTATTGGGTCATCTTTTTGGCCATATTATGCTAGAAATAGAAGATCTTGGTTCGTACCATTAGGTGAAAAAATTACAGTTCCATTAGGTTATACTGAATTTCCTAAAGAAATGTTAAAACCTCAAAGAAAGTTAGCTGAAAAAACATATGTTAATATTAAGCGTTGGACTAAAATGGAACAGGGGGGGCATTTTGCTGCGTTGGAAAACTCTAAAGTACTATCAAAAGAAATGTTCTTATTTTTTAATTCTTTAAAATTATAATATATTCTTTGTAAGACTTATAGCAAATGCGTAGTCGAGTGCTATTTCTTCAATTTGCCCATCTCTTCCTGATTTACCTCCATGACCTGCCTCCATTTCTGTTTTTAATAATAAAATGTTTTTATCTGTCTTAAACTCTCTTAGTTTTGCAGTATATTTAGCAGGTTCATCAAACAAAACTCTATTATCTGAAAGGCTTGTAGTAACTAACATATTAGGATAGTCCATTTTTTTTATATTATTATATGGTGCATATGAATATATGTAATCAAAATGTTTTTTGTATGCTTTAGCATTACCGAATTCTTTAAACTCTCCAACAGTTAATGGAAGAGAATGGTCTAAATTCGTGGTTAAAGAATCTACAAAAGGTACAGCCATTATAATACCTAAAAATAATTCTGGAGCTTGATTTACTACAGCCCCCATTAAAAGACCGCCAGCGCTACCTCCCATACCTATAATTTTGTTTTTAGAAGTATATTTATTTTTTATTAGATATCTTGCAACAGATATGTAGTCGTTGAAGGTATTTTTCTTTTTTAGCATTTTACCTTCTTTCCACCATTTCATGCCTTTTTCCATACCTCCTCTAATATGCGCAGTTACCCAAATTATATCTCTATCTATTAAACTTAATCGCGTAGAAGAAAAGCCTGTACCCATAGAACTTCCATATGATCCGTAACCATATAATAAAATATTTGCAGAGCCGTCTAGCTTAGTTTTTTTATGTCTGATAATAGTTAACGGAACTTTTCGTCCATCATTAGAAGTACATTCTAATCTTTCAACAATATAATTATTTCTATTATGGCCTGAAGGAATTTCCTGTTCTTTAATAAGTTTCTTTTTTTTATTTTTTAAATTAAATGAGTAAACTCTTTCTGGTGTTTTAGGGGAATTATATGAAATGAAAATATTATCGGTGTCTCTATTTTTTTGTTTTAATGAAATGCTTGGATTATAAACAATTTCTTTTGAAAAAATAATTTCTTCTTCTTTATTATTTTTTAGATTTCTAACAAAAAGTTTTGGTAAAGCGTTAATAGTTTCTGATCTAACCATCCAATTGTTTAACATAGTGAAACCGCCAACGAGTACTTCAGCTTTAGCTGGAACTACCCCCTTCCAAGAAGTAATATTATTATGAGAACATTTGCAAATTTTAAAATCCTCAGCTTTTTCGTTAGTATGAATATAAAAATTTTTATCCCACGAATTTAAGGAATAAATTATTCCTTCTTTTGCTTTTTTGAATAATTTAGGTGTTGGATTGATTTCATTAGAAGAAAAATAATATACCTCACTTGTAGTATGGTCTCCAGAAGATATTAAAAAATATTTTTCATCTGAAGTTAAACCTATTCCTACAGTAAAGCGTTCATTTTTTTCTTCATAAATTAGCTTATCATTTTTAATAGGCGTGCCAATTTTATGTTTGTATATTTGTTTTGGTCTATGATTATTATCTAGTTTTGCATAAAAAATATATTTATCATCTAAACTAAAAAGAATATTCCCAGATGTTTCTTTAATTCTAGAGGACATAGCTTTTTTATCAGCTATACGTCTTATAAATATTGTATAATATTCAGAGCCTTTTAAATCTAATGAGTAACCTAATAGCTCATCATTATTACTTACACTTATATCTCCTATTCCAAAATAATTTGAATTAGATAATTTATGTTCTTTATTGCCATCCCAATATATTTCTTCCTTTTTTGAATTTATTTTTTTTCTAAGCTTTATTGAATAGTTTCCTGCTTTAGAAGTTTTAGTCCAATATTCATATTTTTTATCTATAAACGGAAGACTGGTGTTATCTAATTTAATTCTTCCTTTAATTTCTCTAAATAAAGTTTTTTGAAGTTTTTTTGTTTTTTTTAAATGATAGTCAGTATATTTATTTTCGGCTTCTAAATAGCTTCTTACGTTTTTATCTAGTTTGGTGCTATCTTTTAATACATCAAGAATATTTTTTTGATGAATCCAGCTATAGTTATCCACCCATTTCTTTCCGTGACACTCTTTAGTTTCTTTGATTTTTTTAAGTTTAGGAGCTTTCATAATACCCTGTATTTTAAATATAATATTTTAAAATAGTCTATATTATATTAATGTAAATATACTTTTTAATATTTATAGAGGTTAATTATGAGATTAAGACAAATTGCTGTTGCTAGTTATAATTTAAATGAATGTGAAAGGATAATTAATAAAGAATTAAATATTAATACAGCTTATAGAGATGAGGAGGTAGAACAATATGGCCTAAATAATATTGTTTGCCCAATTGGAGGAGAGTTTCTAGAAGTTGTATCTCCTTTTACTAATAATACTACAGCTGGAAGATTTATTGAGAAGAAAAAAGGGCCTGCTGGGTATATGACGATATTTCAATGTGAAGATTCATTAGAGAGAAGAAAGTACATAGAGAGTAAGGGTATTAGAGCATTAAATTCTTTTGGTAATATTAAGCATGGTAACTATATTATTAATCAATATCATCCAAAAGATTTACCTGGAGCATTGGTTGAAATTGATTCCGTTACTAATACTAATTATAAAGAAAAATATGCTGATTGGCCTCCTGCGGGCAAAAATTGGAGGCAAAAAATTAATGAAGATTATGTTGAGGGTATAGTTGGTGCTACAATTGCTGCAGATAATCCCTTGAAGCTTGCAAAATTATGGGCGAATGTATTAAAGAGTGAGCTAATAAATAAACAAAATTTACCTAATATTATTTTAGAAAATGCTATTATTAAATTTGTGAAATCTAAAAAAAACTATAGAGATTTAGTAGCTATAGAATTAAAAGCTTCACAGAAAAGATTGGATATGGGGACTAAGATTAAAATATTAGGGCTGGATATTAATTTTGTTTAGTTATCTATTAGTACATTTATTTGTTATTACCTGAACCAGCAAAGATTCTTTACATTTTTCCCAATCTGCCAAACCTTTGTCAAATGGATCAAAATATCTTAAACTAATTAATATTATTATAAGTATGCAAAGTATTATGGTTATTTTAGACATTTCTATAATTTCCTGATTTTAAGAATATTATATAGGAGCATAAATTTATGACCAAATTTTATTTTTTTATAATTTTATTATTTAACTTTTCATTATCACATGCAGATACTAATTTAGATATGGAAAGACTTATAAATAATATTCAATGTGTTGGATGTGATTTTTCTAACCTTGAACTGAAAAAATTAAATCTATGGAATTATAATATTTCTAAATCTAATTTTAGTAATTCAAATTTAATAAAAAGTAATTTCCAAGGATCTAACTTGTCAGAATCTATTTTTAATGGAAGTATTTTGATTGGTTCTCAATTTCAAAATGCAAATTTAAATAATTCAAGCTTGTTAAATATAAAGGCTACTGCAACAAATTTCATAGGAGTATCTTTTATAAATTCAAAACTAAATAATTCTGATTTTAGAGGTTCTGATATGCAATCTGTAGTATTTACTAATGGAGAAGCTATCGAGGTAAATATGAAATCAGTCAACTTTATAGGAGCAAACCTTGTAGGCACTGATTTTACTGGTTCTGATTTAACTGGCACTGATTTTACTGGTGCAAATTTAACAGGAGTAAATTTTACTGGTTCTATTCTTAAAAATACTAATTTTTCAGGATCTAATTTAACTAGCGTTCAATTTTCTAATGCTATATTAGTTAATTCTAAGTTTATACTTAGTAATTTATCTAATTCCAATTTTGAAAATGCTGACATATCTCAAACTACTTTTGAAGATATATTTTATTGTGGAAAAAGAGTATTTGGGGAAATTGCTTCTAATTCTGTTTTAGCTGGGATTATTTCTGAAAAAAAGGATGATAATACATATATTTTGCAGAATTTATCATGTAATTAAGATATTTAATCTACAGATTTTAAATAACGAGATTCTATCCATTTTATAGTTTTTTCGAGTGAAGGAGAACTTCTCACTTTATTATTTTGGTGATACGTAGTCCATAAATTAAAATTATTAGATTTTTTTTCATAAATTATTTTGTATACTGGTGTTTCAAATGAATGTTTATAAAAACAGAAAATTATATCTTCTTTTTGAAGAGAAAAGCTATAATCTCTCCATTGATTTGCTTTCAGCATCCTAGAAAAAAGAGACATAATAATATTAAAGTCATTATTTTTTATAAAGGAGCTAATATTTTCCTTGGGATTAATATTCTTACCGGTAATTATATATTTATTTTTAATCAAAATTAATACTTTTTTTTTATAAGTTATATATGTTTATTTATTTAATATATTAATCAATTATTAACATTTAGGAAAATTAGTATATATATTAATTATTATTTTATAATAGGAGTTAAATGTGAGTGATATTTTTCAAGAAGTAGATGAGGAACTAAGAGAAGAAAAGTATAAAAGTATCTGGAGAAAATATAAATATTACGTAATAGGTGTTCTAGTTTTATTTATTTTAGGTGTATCTGTTAATGCTTTTTGGAAAAATTATAGTTTAAATGAAGTTAATGATAGATCAGAAAGATTCTTTGCAGCTCTAGAAATGAGTCAAAAAGATAAAGTTGGTGCTATTAGCCTTTTAGAAGAATTTTCAAAAGAAGAAGCAGGAAGTTCTGAATACAATACATTATTAGCTAAATTTAATGAAGCCAGCATTAGAAAGTCAGAGAATGATTTTAGTGGTGCCTTAGTAATTTACGAAGAATTAATTAACAACAATGTATCAAGTTTTTACGTAGATTATGCAAAGTTGTCTATGGCTGAAATGCTTATTTCATTAAATAATAAAACAGAGGCTAAGCTTATATTAGAGGAATTAGTATCTAGTTCTTCTGATCTTATATATATAGCGATGGAATATATAGGATATATAGAAATTAATGATGGTAATATAGCAGAGGCAAGAATTATTTTTAATAATTTGGTAAATGATGCCTCAACTACTTCAAATATGAAAAATAGATCAAGAGAGATATTATCTATTTTTCCATAGATATAATATAGAGTTTCTTATGATAATTAGAATACGGTTAATTTTTATATATACAATTATAGGTTTATTAATAAATAATTGCTCATCAATTAAAGACTTAAACTTTCTTAATTTGGGTGGCTCTTCAGAAGAAAAAATATTAGAAGGTAAGAGAATAGATATAAGTACTTCTTCAAAAGAAATTAAAATAAATACTGAAATATTAAATATACCTGTTGAATTGGAAAAGGTAATAAAAAATTCTGATTGGCAACAACAAGGAAAGAATAGTTTAAATTCTCCTGAAAACTTGTTTATTAATCAAAAAATTAACCTTCTATGGAAAAAAGATATAGGAGATGGAGATGGTACCTATAATAAAATATATGCTCAACCTGTAGGTAATAAATCATCTATATTCGTTGTGGACTCTGAAGGAAAATTAGTTTCTTTAAATATTAAAGATGGAAGTCTTAATTGGGAAATAGATGTATTACCTAAGGATGAGAGTATAAATACTAATATTGATGGAGGGCTTGCGCTAGATAATGAAAGTTTAATTTTTTCTTCATCATATGGAGAAATTATTAGTATAAATATAATAGACGGTAAAACTATATGGAAGACCAATATATATAAACCTGTTCAAGGAGCACCTAGTATAAGCAATAATTTAGTATATCAAATGACTGTGAATAATGAATTATATGCAATAGATATTAATTCTGGAAATGAATTATGGAGATATACTGGTTCACACGTGTCTGCTATATCTAATGGTTCTTCATCACCTGCGATCTATAATAATTTAGTAATATTTCCAAGTAATACAGGAGAAATTGTAGCTTTAGATTCTCTAACGGGATCACTTTTATGGACTTCTTCTTTAGTAATTGAAGGCGCTATTTCCGGTTCTTTAGAATTAACAGATATTGATTCAGGCCCTGTAATTAATGAAGGTTTAATTTATTCATCATCTTTATCTGGAAAATTTGCGGTTATAGATTTGATTTCTGGGTCATTCTTATGGGAAGTACCTATTAAAACTTCAAACGACCCAATAGTGAATGGAAACTCTGTTTTTATTGCGAGTGATGACGGACGAGTAATAAGTTTATTAAGGAGTAATGGCGAAGTTAGATGGGTAGCTAATATTTATGAAGCAATAAAAATACAATCAGATGGAAGCCCAATGTGTTCAAAACCTATTCTAGCTAAAGATGATATTATATTAGCTTGTCATGATGGTAATATATTTAAAATAGATAGTAGCTCGGGAGAATATATTAATTTATTTAATTTAGGTGCATCAACTTTCATATCTCCAATAATAATAGATGGCCAAATAATTTTTTATACTGAAGATGCAGAAGTAATAGTATACCGATAGGAATTGAAATGTTACCTAAAGTAGTAATTTTTGGTAGACCTAATGTTGGAAAGTCTACTTTATTTAATAGACTCATTAAAAGAAAAGCAGCGATTGTTGCTGATACTCCCGGAGTTACAAGAGATAATAAAGGATTAAAAGCCAGTTTAGGAAAATTAACTTTTTTATTATATGATACTGCTGGCTTTGATGAATTAGATAATAAAAATGAATTAAGCAAAAATATATTAGATAAAATAAAAAGCATATTAAAAGATGCTGATATAATAATATTTATGTTAGATGCTAGAACAGGAATAATGCCATTTGATTATTCATGTGCAGATATATTAAGAAAGGTTCAATGTCCAATTTTATTAGTTGTAAATAAAGTAGAATCAGAAACTCAAAAAAACCAAGCTTATGAAGCGCTAAAATTAGGATATGGTGAACCTTTAATTATATCTGCTGAACATGGAATAGGACTAGGCTCTTTAGAAGAGAATTTATCTATACTTATGAAAAAAATAAATAAGTTAGGTAAGGATCAGGAAGAAGATAATGATAATTCTTCTATACGTTTAGCAATTGTGGGTAGACCTAATAGTGGTAAATCAACTTTAACTAATACTTTATTAGGCAGTAATTCTGTGTTAACTGGCGACAAACCCGGAATAACTAGAGATTCGATAATGTTGGATTTTAAATGGAAAGGACAAGATATTCAACTTATAGATACTGCAGGAATGAGAAAAAAAAGTAAAGTAATAGATAATATAGAGAAATTATCGGTAAAATCTGCAATTGATTCTGTAAAATATGCTCAAATAGTAATACTCGTATTAGATTGCAATGAAGCTTTATCTCGTCAAGATTTGGCTATAGCGAGCCATATAATAGAAGAGGGAAGAGTTTTAGTTATAGCCGCAAATAAATGGGATGTTGTAATAGATAAAAATGAAGTAAGAGTTGCTTTAAGAAATAAATTAAATCAGGCTTTATCTCAGTTGAGAGGGGTACACTTAGTAGAAATTTCTGCACTTAATAAAACAGGAATAGATAATTTAATGAAGGAGTCAATTTTGATGTATAAAAAATGGAATATAAAAATTTCTACATCTAGACTCAATAAATGGTTAAATATTATTCAACAAAAAAATCCCCCACCCTTAAAAGCAGGCAGGGTTATAAAGATTAAATATTGTACACAAATAAGTATAAGACCTCCTACATTTACATTTTTTACTAATTTAGTTGGAGAATTTAGTGATTCATATCAAAGATATTTATTAAATAATATTAGAGATGAATTTGATTTAGACGGAGTTCCAATAAGAATAATATTTAAAAATACTAAAAATCCTTATGTTAAAGGATTATAACTTTTTTCTAATAAATTGATAAAATTTATCGCTGATAATTCTGCAGTATTTAAATTATTTTTATTTTCACCTGGAAATGCGCTATTGCGAAGTGTCCCATCAACTGGTCCTGGATCATAAGTACTAACTACTATGTTCGTTTTTTTGATTTCTTTTTTCCAGCTTTTAATTAATGCTTCTATCGCATTACTACTTAGCACATAACTGCTAAAATATGGTTCATTATATGTTTTTCTCTTACAAATGAAAAAATATGCTCTTCCATATTTTGAAACCCTAAGTAAAGGGTCAAAAGCTCTAATTATTTGCCAGTTAGCAGAGATATTAATATTTATAAGCTTACTAAAGTCTTTAGGGTTTATATGGTGAATAGGGCTAAGTTTAGGATAAAATGAGGAACAATTAATGAGAATATCTATCTTTTTATATTTTTCAAAAATTTTTCCTCCTAGTTTATCTATAGATCTTCCATGCCTAAGATCTAACATAATAAGTATTGGCTTCAATATTGAAATATCTATTATTTGATCATAAAGTTTTTCTAATTTATCTATATTTCTGGAGGCTAATATTAATTGTATATTTTGAGAGGCTAATTTTTTTGTTATAGCTTTACCTAATGTACCTGTTGCTCCAATAATTAGTGCTATTCGAGTATTCATATAGTTTGACCCTATTTATCATTTAGCAATGTTAATTGACTTGCTAGAGCACCATCATCTCTATCAACTAGACTGGTAGGATAATCTCCGGTAAAACAATGATCTGTATATTGAGGAATAATATTATTTCTCTTCTTATGTCCCATAGATTTGTATAGCCCGTCTAATGAAAGAAAATGTAAACTATCTAGTTTTAAAAGTTTTCTGATATCTTCTACCGAGTTAGAAGAGGCTATTAATTCATTTATGCTAGGTGTATCAATACCATAAAAATCTGGAAATTTTATTGGTGGACTTGAAATTCTCATATGAACTTCTGCTGCTCCAGCATTTCTCATCATTTCTACAATCTTAATAGCTGTGGTACCTCTAACGATGGAGTCATCAATTAAAATTACTCTTTTATTTTGGATTATAGATTTATTTGCATTATGTTTTAATTTTATTCCTAACTGTCTTATGGTTTGTGTAGGTTCAATAAAAGTTCGCCCTACATAGTGATTTCTTATTATTCCTAAATTGTAAGGAATACTTGATGCTTCTGAATATCCTAAAGCTGCTGGTACTCCAGAATCTGGAACAGGTATTACTATATCTGCTTTAGTATCAAGTTCTAATGCTAGTTGCTGCCCCATTTTCTTTCTGCATTCGTATACGTTTTTTCCATTCATCCTTCTGTCTGGACGAGCAAAATATATATATTCAAAAATACAAGGTCTAGCAGGAACTTTATTAAATGGTTTATAAGATTTTACTCCATTTTTATCTATTACAACAATTTCTCCATTATCAATATCTCTGATATATTTTGCTCCAATTATATCTAAAGCACATGTTTCTGATGCTATAATTTTTGCTCCTTTTAATTCTCCCATTACTAATGGCCTAATACCTAGTGGGTCTTTTATAGCAATTAGCTTTTTATTAGTTAAAAGCCCTATGCTATAGGCACCTTCTAACTCAAATAAGGCATCAATTATCTTTTTTATAATAGTAGATTTCTTGCTTTGCGCTATTAAGTGAAGAAGAGCTTCTGTATCAGTAGTAGATTGAAAAATTGCTCCGTTACTTACTAAATTTTTTCTTAGTTCTATTCCATTAGTTAGGTTGCCATTATGAGAGCAAGCAATTCCTCCTCCTATTAGGTCAGCAAATAAAGGTTGAATATTTTTTATAGAGGTATTTCCAGTAGTGGAATATCTTACATGACCTAATGCAGAATTTCCCGGTAATTTATCAATTACTGCAGATTTAGTAAAATGATCTCCTACCAACCCCATGTAAGGTTCATTATTAAAATTTTTACCATCAAACGATACTATTCCTGCACTTTCTTGTCCACGATGCTGAAGTGCATGTAGACCTAAGGCTGTAAGTGCGGCTGCGTCTGGATGTCCGAAAACTCCAAATACTCCACATTCTTCTTTAAGTTTGTCATTATCCATAGATATTTATCTTATCACTTAACAATTCAATATACATTTTCTTTTTAATTATTATCCTCATTATCAATTGCTTCAATATTATTTAGTCTATTCATTTGTTCTATTTCAGCTGGTGTATAAGAAGTTTCATTTTCATCATTTTTATTTACTATTGGCTCATTAAATAATTCTTCTTTATCAATTAAATTATTTAAATTTAATTTCTTAATATTTATAGATTCAATATCTATAGAAAAAAACTCATTAGGCAAAATCTTTTTTAAATAATTAGTTGCTAAAGTAATTATAGGATAGCTAGAAGATTTATATATCCATGGAGGTGTAGTATTATTTATCCATATAGTTTGATTGCCAGCAATAATAATTATTATTATTAATAGTCCTGCTCTAATTAATCCAAAAACCATTCCCAGAACTCTATCTAATGGAGCAAGTAGCGAATTTTTAATATTCTTAGAAATAAAGTTAAAAATGATTGTTAGAGAAATGATAGACAATAAAAATAATATTCCAAAGGATATAGCATCTGCTAAAATAGGAGACGTAACATAGTTAATAATAAATACTTTTAAATTATGATAAAACTCAAATGAAACCCATGCAGCTAATAACCAATTTACAATAGAAAGAGTTTCTTTTATAAACCCTCTACTATAACCAATTATTAATGAAATAATTATACCAATAAGTAATATTATATCGAATGAATTAACAACTATATTACTTATTTCCATAAAAATTTTCTAACTAGTTAATATATTTTTATAATTAGTCTATACCTTTTTATTAATAATTATACGATTATTTTAGGAATATTTTTGTCTATATTACATAATATTTCATAAGGTATTGTATTATTTTCTATAGCAAATTTTTCTAAACTTTTATTAGGACCAAATATTTCAACTATATCTCCTATTTTTAATTCTCTATCATTAAATTTACTAATATCTATTACTGTCAGGTCCATAGAAACTCTTCCTAATATATCTAGTTTTTTATTATTTATATAAACACTTCCTTTATTAGATAATAATCTTGATAAACCATTAGAATAGCCAATTGATATCGTTGCTAACAAACTATCTTTTTTTAATTTTACTGTTTGCCCATAACCTACAGATGTATTTTTTAATGCTTTTCTAATTTGGGTAATTTGTGCATACATAGAGATCGTTTCTTTCAATGGATTTTTTTTATTTAGTAAGGGATTAATTCCCAAAAATGATGCTCCAGGCCTTACAATATTCAATAAATATTTTTCTCCTAACCATATACCTGAGGAATTACATATACTTGATTTTAAAGAGTGATTTTTAATTTTGCTTATAATTTTAGTATATTTTTGTAATTTATTTAATTGGATTTCATTAAATTTCTTCTTAGCACTTTCAGCGCTTGCTAAATGTGTCATAAGAAATTTTATATTTAATTTATTAATATATTTTGTTTTTTTTAGATCTAAAATATTAGAATAAGAGAGCCCTAATCTATTCATGCCTGTATCAAGATGAATTACGCAGCTTTCATTATTTAAATTACCATATGCCCATGACTTGATATCTTCTAGAGAGTTTAATACTGGAATTAAATTATGTTTTATTAGTATTTGAGCATTAAGTGGTTGTCCACAATTTAATATATATATATTTAAACTTTTAAATTTTTTTCTTACCTCTACCCCTTCAGCAATATTAGCTAAAAAAATACTTTTATACCCTAATTCAATTAAGATCTTTGTAATAGCTATAACTCCCATTCCATATGCATTTGCTTTAATAACAGGAAAAATTTTTGATTTTTTACTTTTACTAGAAATAATTGTTGAATTATAAATTATATTATTTTTATTGATGAATAATACGCTACCATATTGCTGGAAGTATTTATTATACTTCTTTTTTAGATCTTGATTAAGTATATTAATTTCCATTATCCTTCCTGTAATCTTCTGCCAGGTCAGAAAATTTAGTTAATGATGCTTCAAAATGAAGTTTAATATTACCAATAGGACCATGACGCTGTTTTGCTACAATTACATCTGCTGTATTTTGAACTTTTTCTAGGGTTTCTTGCCATTCTAAATATCTATTATGAAATTTTTCATCTGTTTCTGTTCCACTTTTTCTAGGTTCTGCTCTTTCTTCATAATATGATTGTCTATAAACAAACATTACAACATCTGAATCTTGCTCTATAGTTCCAGATTCTCTTAAATCAGCAAGTTGAGGTCTTTTATCTTCTCTTTGTTCAACTGCTCGTGAGAGCTGACTTAAAGCTACAACTGGTACGTCTAGCTCCTTTGCAATTGCTTTCAGACCTTGAGTAATTTCTGAAATTTCTTGCACCCTATTATTAGAATTATTTATAGCGCTCATAAGTTGTAAATAGTCTAAAACAATTAATTTTAAACCATGAATTCTTTTTATTCTTCTAGCTCTAGTTCTTAATTGGGCAACAGTTAAAGCAGGAGTTTCATCAATAAATAGTTTTCTTTCCTGAATATTTTGACTTGCTCTAACTAAATTTATAAATTCGTCATTACTAAGTTGTCCTCTTCTTATTTTTTCAGATGATATTTTTGCTTCTTCTGCCAATATTCTATTGGTTAATTGAACACTAGACATTTCAAGTGAACAAAAGAGAATAGCATCATTATTTTCACTTTTATATTTTTTAGAAGACTGAAATGCAATATTTGTAGCTAAAGCAGTTTTACCCATACTTGGCCTTCCGGCTATTATTATTAAATCGGATTTATGTAAACCCCCTAAAAGTTCATCTACGGCTTTTAAACCAGTAGAAATACCGGATAATTTTCCATCTCTATTATGCGCTGCTTCAGCACTAGATATAGTTTCTGCAATTGCTTCTGAGAAAGAGGCTGGTCCTTTATTTATTTCACCTGTTTCCGCTAGCGTAAATAATTTACTTTCAGCCATTTCTATTTGGGAGTTAGCACTTTCATCAATATTTGGGTTAGAGGCTTGTATTGCAACTTCTTGAGCTAGTCTTATTAAATCTCTTCGCAAAGAAAGATCATAAATCAATTGTGCGTAGTGATCTGAACTAGATGCAATATCTGAAGCTTCTTTAAGTTTAATTAAATGGTTGCTTCCATCTATTTCTATAAGAGCGGGGTCTTTTTCAAAGTATTGTCCTAGTGTAATACTATCTGCAATTTGACCACTATTTATTAATTTTTGTGCTGCCTCATATATTCTTCCATGTACAGGTACAAAAAAATGCTCGCATCTAAGTGGTAAATCAAATGTTATTCTATTGTATACCTCATTATCAACTAATATTGATCCTAATAATGCCTCTTCTGCTTCAATAGAGTGGGGCAAAGTATTAGCAGTAATATCTAAATCTTTATTATTTGAACTTTCAAAATTCTGTATATTATTAAGCATAATTATTATTATCACAAAAATTTATTAATTGTTAAATGTGAATTACGTTAATTGCCTTAATAATGTTAATAAGTTTAACTAATAAAAAATATTACAGTAATTGGTAGTATTTGCTCAATTACTTTTATTCTTTATTATCTTCATTAAGATCTAATTGATTCTCTTCTTTGATTTCTTCAGGTTCTTCTGTATTTGGATTATTCAATTTTTCAGTATTATCATTACTTTCAGAAATATTTTCTATTTGATCTGATTTAATAGTTAATTCTTCCAGTGTTCTTCCTATATTTACCATAATATTTATTATATGCTCTGGATGAATAACTATTCTAACTTCATGTTCACCAACTGTTTTTATTACTGATTTTAGAACAATTTGTTTTTTTTCAACCTTATACCCTTCTTTATTTAATTCATCAGCAATATCTCTAGTACTTACTGAACCATATAACTGTCCCGAGTCACTAGCTTGTTTAACAATATTGATGCTTACATTATCCATATTTTTTGCAATTTTTTCTGCCGCAACAAGCTTATCTTTATTTAGCTTTTCGTATTTCTCTTTTTCTTTTTCGTATACTGATAGGTTTTCTTTGTTTGCACGAAGGGCTTTATTTTGTGGAAGTAAATAGTTTCTAGCAAATCCATCCTTAACTTTTACTACATCTCCTAATTTTCCAACTTTTTCAATTCTTTCTAAAAGAATAACTTCCATATTTTTACTCCTAATACTAATTTTTAAAAGACTTTATACTAATTAATTATCTAATCAATATTTCAGTTAACTTTTTTTATATTCTTTAGTTTTCTAAGATCATATAAAAAGTCTAAAAAACCTACAGCAGTAATTAAAGGTATAGATATTGGTATTAGAAAAACTAAAGAATAAAATGTATAAATTAAAAAACTACTTACTTTTTTTTCTTTTAAAATAACATGAATTGTGCATAGACCCTGTATTGTTACAGGAATAGCATAAATTAAAGCCAAAGATTTAAACCATATTCCACTTTCATTATTTATAACTGATGCTGGTATTAAAAAGAACATAAATGACCATATTAACCAGTTTTGTAATTGTATATTTATTATCTTATCTGGAAAAGTAATAAAATTTTTAAAATACTTAGATATGATTATTCTAGAAATAATTAAGTTAAAAATTAATATTAATGTCCAAGAAATAATTAAAAATGATGGGGCTAAATCTAATATTGATTGATCTATGTTATTATTTAGGTTTTGATTAAATAATTCTCTTAAATTATCTTTAATTTCTATAATTTTATCTTTAAAGGCAACACTAATTCCTAAAAATAATATTGAATTTATTAATGTAAGTTTAGATATGAAATTCAGGTAATTGAATTTATTTTTAGTTCTTTCAAAAAGTATTAATGTTACTGGTAATATAGTGCTAAAGAAAAACATTACACCTACCGGGAGTGATGTTATAGAAGATAAAATAGCAATACTAATTATTGAACTAAGTATAATCCCAGTTAACCCATAGTAAAAAGTAATTATAAATATTGGTATAGATGCAAAATATGAGAGTAAAATTAGATATACTCCTATAAATTTAAACCCTAATGCTAATATACAAGATAAAATGGCTGCAATAAAAGAATTTAATATAGCCTTTAACGGCATTAAATAACCCTATAAATTATTAGTTACCTTTGAAGATATGGAATTAATGCGAGCACTCTAGCTCTTTTTATAGCTTGTGCTAATTTTCTTTGTTTTGGCACAGATACCGCACTTATTCTAGCAGGAATAATTTTACCCCTTTCAGATACAAATTTACCTAGGGTCCTAGTATCTCTAAAATCAATAGTAATTGCATCAGGCCCACTAAAAGGACATGTTTTTTTTCTTCTAAAAAATGGCTTAGAGCCACCTGCATCATTTTCATCAAATCTTTTATTGTCTTTTTGCAATATATTACTCCTGAATTGCTTAGGTATTTATTAGTTAATTTTCTACATTTTTCTTTGCTAAAATAGATGGGTCATTATTTATGCTTTCTGTTTTTAAAGATAAGTATCTAATTATATTTTCATCTATACGCATATTTCTTTCTAATTCTTGAATTGCATCGCCATTGCCATCAATTTTAAGAACCATATAGTGACCTTTTTTATTTTTTTCTATCTTATAAGCGAGGTTTCTTAATCCCCATGATTCGGTATCTACTAAATTTGCATTATTGCTTTCTAAAATTTTTTTAAAATTATCTATAGTATTCTCTAATTCTTTATCACCTAATTCTTGACGAGCTATAAATATGCTTTCATAAAATGCCATTTTTTATCTTTCTTATTCAAATTTAATACTTATGGAGATTTTACGTAACCTAAAATTGCTTTTTAGGCAAGCTTTCTTATTAATAAGTTACAAAAAAAGTATTATATGATAATAATTAGTTTACAAATTATTACTTTAATTAATTTTATTTTAAAGGTTCTACTTATGACAAATGCGTTTATTTTTCCTGGCCAAGGTTCTCAAAAAATTGGAATGGGAAAAGATTTATATGATTCTTTTCCTATAGCTAAAGAAGTATTTCAAGAAGTTGATGATGCTTTATCTCTTAATTTATCGAAAATTATATTTTTTGGAGATGAGGAGGAGCTTAAA
>JAQWLZ010000050.1 GCA_029247025.1 Alphaproteobacteria bacterium
CAAAGCGCATTTCGCAATAATCATCAAATGAATTATCAAAAATATATGAAAAATTATCATCTAAAATATCGAAGATTGATTCAAGTTTTGGATAAAATAAACTAGCCCAGTGTTCTAAGCCAGGATAATGTATTCCTTGGGATATAGACTGAAAAAATTCATCTTGTGATGCATTAACCCCAAAGTTTTTTCTATAATTGTATTTAAATAAATCAATATTATCGGTATTTAAAAGTATTTCAGAAATTGGTAATACTGTTACAGTATTAATTGAAACTTTTGTAAGTTGAGTTAAAGGGTCAAAAAACTTTAATTCTTCTATTTCATCTCCAAAGAAATCAATTCTTATAGGATCCATATAATTAGGTGAATAAATATCTACAATACCTCCCCTAACAGTAATTTCTCCAATATCCATTACATTACCAGTCCTTCTATAGCCTGTATCAATTGCATTTTTTACAAAGGAGGATAAATTTATTTCGGCCCCTATAGTTAACTCCCTAATATTATTAGGAAAATATTTTAAGGGTATATTTTTTTGTATCAAAGCGTTTACTGTTATTATTACCAAACGAACTGGATTATTATTATCTATTATTTTTAAAAAACTATTTATTCTTTCTCCTGAAACCCGAGTACTAGGAGATAAACTATCGTAAGGCAAACAATCCCATGCTGGAATATTTACATAATTAATATCTGGATAAAGCTGCTCAAATAACTTAGAAATTTTATATAATTTATCTTCATTTTTTACTACATATACAATAGATATTTCATTATCTCTTAATATTGTGTCTCCAATAGAAAACACATCAAGTCCTTCTATTATACCTCCAATATTCTTAGTATTATTATCTTTAATAAATGATTTAAGAATTGTTCAATCCGTTTTTATTTGAATAAATTTCTAATTTATCTCTTAAACTATCTGATAGGTTTTTTGGCCAATTAATTTTACTAGTAAAACAATTATATAAATCATTATCCGATAATGGTATAATAAAATTTTCAATTTCATTAATCTCTTTTACTGTAAAATCTGTCTGAAACGTATCGAAGAAACCACCCATTAATATATCCATTTCTCTCATTCCCCGATGCCATGATCTAAACTTTAATTTTTTAAGTTTTTTATTCACTTTTCTAATATCCTTAAAAATTATATATTGCAGTTATCATCATATAATAAAAAACACAGTGATTATAATATATGTAGGAGCAAAATACATAATGTCTCTAAAATTACTAGATGAATTATATAATAAAATTGATAAATTAAATGGATTTGGCCCAAAAAATATAATTTTATTTGATAAACTATGTGGCAGTAGATTATTAGATATTATATTTCATCTCCCAAATTCAATAATAAAAAGGGTAAAAATTAATTCATTAAAAGATGAATATATATATAAAAGAATAATTATAAACGGAAAAGTTAAAAGTACTTGGTTTAGCTATAAGAAACCCAAAATATCCATAGTAACATTAGAGGTTAGGAACCAAATATTAGAGATTATTTAATTTAATGTTAATCGAAATTGGTTTTTTAATAATTTTATAAAAGATAATGAAGTTATAATTAGTGGAGAGCTAATAAAAAAAGGAAATAAATGGCAAGTAATTCACCCAGATTATATAAAAAATAAAAAATTAGAAGAAATTATTCCTATTTATGAAACTACATATCCACTAACTTCAGGCTTATCCCATAAAAAAATTAAGGCTGCAGTAAAATATTCTACTTCAGAAATTCCAGGATTCAGTGAATGGATCGATTCAGAATTATTAAAAGATAAAAATTGGCAAAGTTTTAATAAATCGCTATTAAAATTACATTTTCCAAAAACATTAGAAGAAGTTGAAAATGCCCATCTATATAAAGAGAGGCTAGCATATGATGAAGCTCTTTCCAGACAATTAGCTTTAAATTTAATTAGAAAGCATAAACATAAAACCGAACAAAAAACTTTAATAAATATTAACACATTAAAAGAGAAGTTAATTAATAATCTGCCTTTTAAGCTAACTGATGATCAGCAGGATGTTTTAAAAATAATATATGAAGATATCAACTTAAATAAAAGAATGTATAGACTCTTGCAAGGAGATGTAGGAAGCGGAAAAACTATAGTTGCATTCCTATCAATTCTTCATGTAGTGGAGCATGGATTCCAAGGTGCATTAATGGCTCCTACAGAAATTCTTGCATATCAACATTATTTATTCTTCAAAAAATATGAGAATATTCTGGGTATTCGTATAGCTTTATTAACTAGTAAAATGCAAAAAAATATAAAAATAAATATTATTGATGATATTAATAATGGAAAAATTAATATTATAATTGGGACACATGCGCTAATTCAATCAAATATTAAATTTAAAAACTTAAGATTAGCCATTATTGATGAACAACATAGGTTTGGAGTTTATCAACGATTAGAGTTATCTAAAAAATCTCCAAATACAGATTTTATGGTTATGACTGCGACACCTATTCCTCGAACTTTAGTTCTAACAGATTATGGCGATATGGATATATCCATAATACACTCTAAACCAATAAATAGAGCAAAAATAGAAACAATTAGTGTTAGTATTCCCAGAATGAACGAAGTTATTAAAGCTATTTCTCGGGCAATAAAAAATAACGAACAAATATTTTGGGTTTGTCCCTTAGTAAAAGATTCTGAAAAACTAGATTTAGCTGCAGCAGAAACAAGACAAAAATATTTAAATAATATTTTTCCAAATAATGTAGCTATCGTACATGGTCAAATGGATAGCCGGGATAAAGAAAATTCATTACTTCAATTTAGTAAAAACGAAAAAAAAATATTAGTTTCAACGACTGTAATTGAAGTAGGTATAGATATACCAAATGCAACAATAATGATTATCGAGCACGCAGAAAGGTTTGGCTTAGCTCAATTACACCAACTTAGAGGAAGAATTGGTAGAGGTACAAAAAATTCGGTCTGTATATTACTTTATGATCAAAAAATAGGAGAAATAGCCAGAGAACGCTTAACAGTTATGAGAGAAACAAACAATGGTTTCTTAATATCTGAAAAAGATTTAAAGCTTAGAGGTGCAGGTGAAATATTAGGGACAAAACAATCAGGCGGTCAAATGTTTAAAATATTAGATATTAATATACATGAAAATTTAATTAAAATAGCAAATAAAAATTCAAAAATGATTATAAATAGAAACCCTAATCTTATCGGAATAGAAGGTGAAAAACTTAAACAACTTTTATATTTGTTCGGTCAAGATAAGGCAGTAAAACTTATTAAATCTGGCTAATTTATATACTAATTTTTATTTTTCATATATTTTTTTTTAAACTTTGGTGTAACTATACCACCAGATATCACCATTTTTATACCTTCTTCTACATTCATATTTAAAACTCTTAAATCTTTTCTAGGAACAAAAAGTAAAAAACCTGACGTTGGATTTGGAGTAGTTGGTAAAAATACGTTAACTAGTTCGTCTTTTGATGTTTCTTGAACTTCTCCTTGAGTCTCTCCTGTAATAAAACCAATTGCCCATATTCCTTTTCGTGGATATTCAATTAATACTACTTCTCGAAAAGATTTTGATGATGTTTTAAGTACACTTTCAAAGATTTGTTTTAAGGCACCATATACCGATCTAATAATAGGTAATCGAGCTATAATTCTTTCACCTAATTTAATAATATATCTGCCAATAATTCCTGCTGTTAAAAATCCTATAAAAGTTAACATAATAAAAACAATTAAAAGCCCAATTCCAGGTACCTCAAAGGGCAAAATATTATCATAATGATATTTTACTGGTATGATATTTCTTACTTTACTATCAATGAAACCAATAAATAATAAAGATACATAAAAAGTTAATCCTATTGGCGCTGTAACAATTATACCAGTAAGAAAGTATCCTCTAATTTTTGTAAATATACTTTTTGTATCTTTCATATTAATCCAATTATATTTCTCATTTATTTAAAAAATTATTAATTAATTCATAAGTTTCCATAGGTTTTTCTTCAGGAAGAAAATGTCCACAATTTACACTTTCTCCTTCTACATTATTTGCCCAGTCTTTCCAAACTTTTATAGGGTCATATAGTTCTTCTACTGTAGCCTTTGCTCCCCAAAGTACTTGGAGAGGACAAGTTATTTTCTTACTGAAATCTTCCTTATGATGAACTAAATCAATACTTGCTCCTGCCCTATAATCTTCGCAGGATGCATGAATAGTTTCAGATGTAAAACATCTTAAATATTCATTTATTATTTTTTCGTCTAAATAATCATTATTTGCCCCCCACATCTTAAGCTTTGATCTAATGTAATATTCTGGATCCTTTCCAATCATAGTCTCAGGGTGAGGAAATGATTGTATCAAGAAAAACCAATGATAATAGCGTCTAGCTAATAAAGCATTAGTATTCTCAAATACATGGGAAGTTGGCACTATATCCAATAGAGAAAGTTTATTAATACTATTTGGATAGTCTATAGCCATTCTATGTCCAACTCTACCTCCTCTATCATGTCCAACTAAATAATATTTATCAAAGCCGAGTTTTTTCATTAATTCATTTTGATCAAAAGCCATAGATTTTTTTGAATAAGTAAGGTGTTTATCATCTGATTTTGGTTTATCACTATCCCCATAACCTCTCAAATCAGAACATACTACTGTGTAATTTTTAGCAAATAAATGTGCAACTTTTCTCCATAAAATATGAGTTTGTGGATAACCATGAAGAAGAAGCAAAGGTTCACCTTTACCCCCTATTTTATAATTTATATTTATACCATCAACGGTAATTTTATTTTCTGAAAAATTTTCAAACATGGGCTCCTCAAATAATATTAAAAGTAATTAATTATATCTTAATTATATGTTATATATAACATTTAATTAACAGAAATTTATTCTTATGATTAAATATTTTTTATTATGCACATATATATGTTTTTTAAGTACTCTTTGCTATAAATATACTTTTTCTTATGATGAAGGTGATTTAGAAAAACTTCTTATAGATAACGAATGTATTAATTGTGATTTATCTGAAGCAGACTTAAGAAAACAAAATTTAGTTGGAGCAAACCTAGAAGGTTCAAATTTAGACAAAGCTAATTTATGGAGAGCAAATTTAGAAGGAGCAAACCTTAAAAACTGCTCTTTAGAAGGTGCTAATATTAGAAGAGTTAATCTACAAAATACTAATTTGGATAATAGTTCATTTAGGTGGGCAATAATTAGGCATTCAATGATGGATGGTGCTTCAGCAATAAATGCTGATTTTAGAAAAGCTGGAATAAGAAAAACAAGCTTTAAAAATGTTATTTTATGTAATAGTAATATGAAATATGGAATTGATAACTCAGGATGTAAGAAAAATGATTAAATTATTAAAAATTATTATTATTATTCTAGTAATCTCACCAAAAGTATTAATGTCTGCTGATATGTCTGGTTACTTGTTAAGTAAAGCTATCAAAGAATTTAATAATAAAAACTATGAGTCTGCTTATAAATCTCTTACAAATATAGCTCCGACAGGAAACCCAGTAGCAAATTATCTTTTGGGACAAATGTATTTAAAAGGATTAGGTATAGAACCTAATTATAAAATTGCGTATGATAAAATCTTATACTCTTCACAAAAATTATTTAAACATGATAAATCTTTAGCAATAGAATCTCAAATTACACTTTCAAATATGTATGCTAATGGTATTGGAACTGATATTGACGCATCAAAAGCCTATATGTGGTCATTCATAGCTTATAAAACTAGTGAAAACATACATTTAACATACCTAGAAAGTCTTAAATCATCTGTGGCAGTAGATGATATTAAGGATATAGAAAAAAAAGGCCTAAAACTTTTAAAAAATATTATAAAAGATTAACTTATTTCATTATTGATAAGTCAGTTGATTGAAGGTTTTTTACCACTATAGCATCTCTATCAATTAATGTTGCAACTATAGGAGCTATTTCCTTTACCCATCTATCGCTTTTATAGACTTTTTCATATAGATTGTCTTTATGCTCTAAATTTTTAAAGCGACTGATCCAAATATATGTCTCATCATCATCTTGAACAGAAAAACTGCCGTGTATGACCATTCCCTTTGAGACTTGAAATGGTATAATTGTTTTTTCCATATAGCTTAACCATTCTTTCATCTTTCCAGGGAAGATCTTATATGTTCTTAATTCAAAAAATGCTGGCATTATATTCTCCTATATTTTATTTTTTAAAATATTTAATCTCATCGGCTGAATAAATTCATATTTATTATTAGAATAATGTGATAAATTATTAAATTCATTTAATAAAAACTCTTTATTATTCTTTATATAAGTAATCCTATTTGCATCTACTTTTGATAAAAAATTAATACAATCATCACCATTATTAAAAGCTTTAACTTCACTATATATCAACTCTTTAACAATTTTTAAATTATACTTATTACAATTATTAATAGCTCTATATGCTTCATTTCTCACTTTTGTTTCATCATCTATATTTTTAACAAAATCATGAAAGTTTCCTTCAGCAATTGGTTCAATAATTAAAATACTTCCATTATTACTAATTTTATTTTTACAATGCTCTATAGATTTTTCCATTAAATTAATTGGAATATGATGCAAACTATTAAAAAAAAATATTAAATCATACACATTTATTAGACTATTAATATTTTCTGCACCTGCTTTCATAAAATTTATTTTATTATTATAATCTTTCTTTTTAGCGTCACTTATTTGCCCTTCAGATGGGTCTATAGCATCAACTTGACTTCCATTATCACTTGCCCAATGACTAAACCAACCATTTCCACATCCTACATCTAATACAATTTTATCTTCTAAGTTTATCTCATTTATTAATATATTTTTTGATTCATTCCAGCCCGACATTTTACACCTAAATATATTTGTTCTCTTTTTGTTCTTATGTTAAAATAGTATTCCAAAAAGGAAGATAAAATTAATGAAACATAAAGATCAAAACAATTTACCATTTATACATAAAGATACAAAAAAAATAACTAAAAATGGTAAAATATTACTAGTAATAGAAAAAAACAAATATTTATTGGAATACAATAATAAAAAATACATTTGTATAATAAACAATAAAAAAGAAATTTGTGCTTGTTATAGTTTATGGAGCTAAAATTTAATATAAGTGGTGCGGCCAAGAGGACTTGAACCTCCACGAGATCTCTCTCACAACGACCTCAACGTTGCGCGTCTACCAGTTCCGCCATGGCCGCAATGTGTAAAAAATACCAAAGAAATCACAACCGTCAACTTTTAATATATTTTTCAGCTAATGCAATATCTTCCGGTTTATTTATATTAAAGAAGGGGTCTATATCATTAAAACTCCAATCTATTATAGAAACATTATAAGATGAAGTAAATGCATCTATTTTTCTTACTCCATCACTTAAAGCTTTATCTAAATGATTATCTAAAGAAAGTGACCACATACTAATAACTGGATAAATATTATTATTAGATGAAGCAAAGATTATATCAGGTTTATTTATTTTTAATTCTAAGGACATCCTGTGAACTAAATCTAAGGGCAATAGAGGTGTATCAACTGGCACAGTTACAACATGTGAAACTGGATTAGTAGACTTTTTTGCCCATTTTATTGCAGATGAAATACCTGCTAATGGTCCTGAGCCTCCCTCCTCTGTAATTAAATCCTCTATAATAGAGTATTTATATTCTAAAAAATCATTTTTATGTCTTGTATTTATGGCTACTCTGTCAACTTGAGATTCAATTTTTTGCAAAACTAAATCAATTAAAGGAACACCTGAAATATTTATAAATGCTTTACCCTTACCTCCTAATCTTCTTGCACTTCCTCCTGCTAATATAACCCCAGGAAACATTTATAAAGCAAACATAAAATAAATATTAATCATAAATAATTCTCTCTAATCCAGATAATGCAATAAATCTTTTACCCTTAGCTCTTCCTATTAAAGTAAGATTAGCTTTTCTTGCTAAATCTACTCCTGCTGCCGTAAAGCCAGAACGCGAAATTAAAATAGGAATATGCATTTGAACAGTTTTTATTACCATTTCACTCGTTAAACGACCAGTAGTATATAAAATTAAATCTTCTGTATTAATTTTATTAAACCAAAGCCATCCAGCGATTTTATCAAGTGCATTATGCCTACCAACATCTTCAATATATATTAAAGGTTTATTATCTTTACATAAGACACATGAATGTATTGCTCCTGCTTCTAAATATAGTGAAGGTTGTGTATTTATTTCTTTAAGTAAAGAGGTAAGCCATGATGTACGGAATTTGGAATTATTATTTAATTTAACACTCTCAAATAAATCCATTACATCAGAAAACATCGTCCCAACTGCACAACCTGATGTTCTAATTTTCTTTTGCATTTTATCTTCAAAATTGGTTTCTTTTTCAGTTCTAACCACTATTACTTCAGCTTCCCAATCTAAATCTATTGAAGTTATTTTATCATTTTTACTAAGCATACCTTGATTAACCAAAAAACCTACAGCCATCCATTCAGGGTGGTCTCCAACAGTCATACTAGTAACTACTTCCTGCTTATTTAGATAAATTGTTAGCGGCCTCTCCATAACAACATTTTGTGAAAAAGCATTTCCTAAATGATCCTTGCCATTAACTTTCTTCATTAACCTTTGATCATTAATGTCAGGTTTAATAGATAAATTTTTATTCATTATATAAGAGAAGCCTATTATTTAAATAATAGGCTTCTAGTCCTATTTTATACTATGCCTTAAAGCCAGGATGCGTATTCTCTACAAAATGTTTCTTATTAACTGGTTTTATTAATAAATTAGAGAAAAATGCAATTATCAATAAGCATGCCATAGCGTACATAGTGGTATTATACAAACTTGGAGTTGGATCAACAGTTCCTGCAGGAGCAATCTCCATTAATTTTGAGATTGTTACTGTTTTTGCTTTAACTAACTCATCTACCTTATCTATAGGTGCACCAAATTTTTCTAAAAATGCTGAAGGGTCTATTGTCGCAACTAATTTATCTAAAGAGTTAGTTACAGATAATTTTCTTAGCTCAGCAATAGCAACTGGTCCTATTACACCAGCAGTACTCCATGCAGTTAATAATCTACCGTGAATACCTCCTACATGCATAGTTCCAAACATATCTGCAAGGTAAGCAGGTATAGTAGCAAATCCACCACCATACATAGTAAATATAATCATTGTTGCTGCATAAAACATTACTAAGTACATTATTTTAGGGTCAACGCTTACTGCATTAGCAGTGAAAGGGATAGATAAATATAACAATGTTCCTATTACAAAGAAGCAGTGATAAGTATTCTTTCTACCTATAAAGTCAGACAAAGATGCCCATATAATTCTTCCACACATATTGAAAACACTAATCATTAATACGTATGTTCCAGCAAAACCAGCGGTAACCATGGTAGCCATTTCACTTCCAGCAGGAGCTGAACCAAATATTTCTGACATCATTGTTTTAGCAACCCCTATAACCCCAATTCCAGCAGAAACATTAAAACATAATACTATCCATAGTTGATAAAATTGTGGTGTCTTAATAGCTTGATTAATATGAACATTATTAAGTGTTTTCATTTTAGATGCAGACTCATCTTTTGAAGGAGGTTTATAGCCCTCTGGCAACCAACCTTCTGCGGGTACTCTGTATTGGAATGCTGCAATAATCATAATTATAAAGTAGACAATTCCTAATGTTAAAAATGCTCCTCCAGCACCGGTATCTCCTGTACCAACTACATAAACTCCAGCATCACCTGGAATTGACATTTGAGCTGCTTCAGAAGCTGACGCAACAACTACTTCAACTTTTTTACCAGCTACCTCTGCAAATCTTCTTCCACCCTCTGTTATAAGTGTAACGGCCGATTCTAAACCTAAATATTCTGGCGCTTTAGCATAGTAATCAAGAAGAAACTTTTTAAGTGGCGCTCCAATCATAGCTCCACCACCAAAACCCATTATGGCCATACCTGTTGCCATACCTCTTCTATCAGGGAACCATCTTATAAGTGTAGAAACAGGAGAAACATAGCCTAAACCAAGTCCACATCCCCCTAATACCCCATATCCTAGATATATTAACCAAAGTTGATGTGACATAATACCTATACTACCTACTATAAAGCCTCCACCCCATAAACAGGCAGCCGTTACTCCTACACATCTTGGTCCTACATCTTCTAACCATTTACCAGCTATAGCAGCTGCAAGCCCTAAGAAGACTATTGCAACTGAAAAAATCCAAATAACACTGCTAAGTGTCCAATCATCAGCAGCACTGCTTACAACTCCTAATTCCTTAATTAAGGCTGGATTAAAAATACTCCATGCATATACAGAACCTATACATAAATGAATAGCTATAGATGCAGGAGGTATCCTCCATCTGTTATAGCCTTTTGGCGCTACTATCTTATCTTTCATTAAAAATGAAAACATTCCTGACATTAATTATCTCCCCCTTGAAAACTCTAAAATTGCAAATTAAACCATAGCTTAGCTATAAAAAATTGCAAACGCTATATTTATTAAATATCTATTCAGCGGCTATTTCAATTTTATTAACTTTAGCTGCACAAAATTTAAATTCAGGTATTTTACCGAATGGGTCTAATTGCGGATTTGTTAAAATATTTGCAGCAGCTTCACTAAAACAAAATGGCATAAATATCATTCCTTCAGGCAATTGCCAATCTTGTCTTACCGCTACAGATACAAAGCCTCTTCGTGTAGAAACCTTTACATTCTGACCAGGTTCTATGTTCATTTTTTTCATATCAATTGCATTCATACATAAAATAGCATTTGGTTCTATTCCATCAAGTATTTCCGAAGTTCTAGTCATAGCACCAGTGTGCCAATGTTCTAATAATCTACCAGTAGTTAAAACTAATGGAAAGTTCTCATCTGGTATTTCTGCAGGTGATACTAATTGAGCAGGAACAATTTTACCTCTTGTATCTTCAGTAGGATAACCTTCAACAAATATTATATCATTACCCGGACTATTTATATCATCACATGGGTATGTCACACTATGCTCTTTTTCTAACCTTTCCCAAGTAATATTATTTAAAGAAGGCATTACCATGGACATTTCCTTGAATACATCAGATACGTTTTTATATTCCCAATTCATTCCTAAAGAATTAGCTAGATCAATAATAATCCTCCAATCTTCTCTTGCTTCGCCTGGAGGAGTTATTGCTTTCCTTCCCATTTGTACTTGTCTATTTGTATTTGTAAAAGTACCATCTTTTTCTGCTGCTGCAGAAGCTGGTAAAATTATATCTGCAAACCATGCAGTCTCTGTCATGAATATATCTTGTACAACCATATGTTCTAATTTAGCCAATCCTTCTCGGGTATGGTTTTGATCTGGATCAGACATAGCTGGGTTTTCTCCCATCACATACATACCTTTAATATTGTCGTTAATAACTTCATTTATTATTTCTACTACAGTTAAACCTTTTTTCTTATCTAATTTCTTTCCCCAAAAATCTTCCATTTTACTATAAATTTGTTCATTCTCTACTGAATTATAGTCCGGATACATCATTGGAATTAAACCAGCATCAGAAGCTCCTTGAACATTATTTTGCCCTCTTAATGGATGTAGACCAGTTCCAGGACGACCAATTTGTCCAGTAATTAATGAAAGCGTTATTAAGCATCTCGCATTATCAGTTCCATGGACATGTTGAGATATTCCCATACCCCAAAAAATTATCGATTTTTCAGAGTTAGCATATACTCTTGCAACTTTTCTAAGTGTGGAAGAATCAATTCCACATTTTTCAGACATAAGTTCTGGAGAAAAGCCTGCAATAGAATTTTTTAACTCTTCAAAACCATTAGTCATTGATTGGACATATTGTTTATCATACAATTCTTCTTCAATAATAGTATAAATTAAAGCATTTAGCATAGCTACATCCATACCTGGTTTAAATTCTAAATGCTCCCAAGCATGCCGTGACATATCGTTTTTTCTTGGGTCCATAATAATAATTTTTGTACCTTTTTTAGCAGCCTGTTTTATATAAGTAGCAGCAACAGGATGATTTGTAGTAGGTCTAGCACCAATTATAATAGCACAATCAGAATCTTCAGTTGCTGTAAAAGGAGCAGAGACAGCACCTGATCCCACACATTCTAATAATGCAGCGACAGAAGATGCATGGCATAATCTTGTACAATGATCCACATTATTAGTAACAAAAGCAGTTCTAATTAGTTTCTGGAATAAATAAGCTTCTTCATTAGATCCCTTTGCTGACCCAAACCCACATAAAGCAGATGAACCATTATATTTTAAAATATTTTTAAACCCCTTGGCAGAAATTTCTATAGCTTCATCCCAGGAAGCTTCCCTAAAATAATCTTCAATTCGTCTATCTTTCTTATCTAAAATATACCTATCTTTAGGGGCATTATCCTTTCTAATTAAAGGTTTTAATAATCTTTTATCATTATGAACATAGTCAAACCCAAAGCGACCCTTAACACATAATCTCTGATTATTTGCAGGCCCGTCCCTTCCATCGACATGTAATATTTTATTATCTTTTACATGTACTTTAGTCTGACAACCTACGCCACAAAATGGACATAATGAATTCACACTTTTATCACTATATTTATCCCTCTTTCCATCTTCATTTACTAACGATTTTTCTATTAATGCACCTGTTGGACAAACTTGAACACACTCTCCACATGCTACACAGCTTGAATCACCCATACCATCATCAAAATCAAAAGTAATCTTTGATTTATGACCTCTATAAGACATACCTATTACATCATTAACCTGAACTTCTCTACAAGCTCTTACACATAAGTTACAATTAATACAGGCATCTAAATTTACGTGCATTGCTTTATGAGTAATATCTCTTTTTATATCTTTAATTTTAGGATACTGACTTGTATTAATATCCATCTTATCCACCCAATTCCAAAACTTTGATTCTGGATCTGGATGATTTTCTCTACACGGTTGATCTGCGGAAAGCAGCTCAAATACAGACTTTCTTGCTGAAACAGATCTATCAGAATCTGTATTAATTTTCATCCCTTCAGAAGGTTTCCTTATACATGATGCAGCAAGAACTCTTTCCCCTTCTATCTCAACCATGCATGCTCTGCAGTTTCCATCTGACCTATAACCAGGTTCATCAGCATGACATAAGTGAGGGATATTTATATTTTTACGCTTAGAGACTTCCCATATAGTTTCACTAGTACTAGCCTCTACTTCATTTCCATTTATATAAAATTTAATTTTATCTTTGCTCATAATCTAACTATATACTATTTATCTGTTCTGGAAAATATTTTAAAACACAAGTAAGAGGATTTGCTGCTGCCTGTCCCAGCCCACATATAGATGCATCAGTCATAACATTTCCAACTTCTTCAAGTATTTTAATATCCCAGTCTTTTTCTTCCATTAATTTAACTGCCATAGTTGTTCCATTCCTACATGGAGTACACTGCCCGCAGCTCTCATCTTCAAAAAATTTCATTAAATTTAAAGCTACATCTTTAATCTTAACCTTATCAGAAATAATAACTATAGCAGCTGATCCTATGAAACACCCATAATCTTGAAGTGTATCAAAATCTAGAGGTATATTAGACAAACTTGCAGGAAGTATTCCTCCTGAAGCTCCTCCAGGAAGATAAGCAATAAATTTATGATCATCCAGCATACCTCCACAATATTCATTAATTAAATCTGAAACTGAAATGCCTGCTGGTGCTAACTTTACGCCAGGAATTTTAACAAAACCTGATACAGAAAAAGACCTTAAACCAGTTCTATTGTTTCTTCCAAATGATAAAAACCATTTAGAACCCTTTTCAAAAATTTCTCTAATCCAGTATACAGTTTCTACATTGTGCACCAAAGTAGGAAGCCCATAAACTCCGTTTTGTGCTACATAAGGAGGCCTATGTCTTGGAATACCTCTTTTACCTTCAACAGATTCAATTAAAGCAGATTCTTCTCCACAAATATAAGCTCCAGCGCCTCTTCGTACCTCAATAAAATTTTCTTTTACAAAACCTAATTCAATTAATTTTTTTACTTCTTCTCTTAATATTTTAATTATTCCAGGATATTCATCTCTCATATATATAAAACATTTTTCGGCTTCAACTACATAAGCTGCTATTAATGTTCCTTCTAGAAATCTATGAGGATCAGTATCTAAATAATATTTATCTTTAAATGTTCCTACTTCACCTTCATCTCCATTTATACACATCATTCTAGGGCCTTTATTAGCTCTTACAAACTCCCATTTTTTTGAAGCTGGAAAACCTGCACCACCTAACCCCCTTAAGTTTGATTCTGATATAACCTTACTTAATTGCTCGTAAGTTATTTCTTTTGATTTCAACTTTTTAAGTAATGAATAACCTCCACCTTTAATATAATTATTCAGATCAATAAATTTATTTATAACTGGATGAAAGGATTTATTGGTAATTACTTTGTCAACTTTATCAAGAGTTGCATTATCTACATGATTATGTTCAACCTCCAATGCAGGAGCATAATCACATTTCCCCATACAAGGTGCTTTTAATACTCTAACTACACCTTTATATTTACTCGATAAATCTTCATATAATTTTTCACTCCCAAATAAACTACAGGTTAAACTTTCACAAACTCTTATAGTAATATCAGGAAGCTTTTCATCTTTCTCAGAAACTATAGTAAAGTGTGCGTAAAAAGAAGCAACTTCATATACTTCAGCCATAGATAATTTCATTACTTCAGCTAGCGCTCTTAAATGCCTAGCATATAAAAATTTAAATTTATCTTGTAAAATATGAAGATACTCAATTAAATGATCTCTTCTTATGTCATTTATAGGTAGCATCTCTCTAACTTCATTTAAAGATAGAGAGTCCAACTGTCTACCTTTATCAAAAGCGAATTTCTTTCTTCTACCTTCACCTGGTTTATAGTTACTATTCATTATATCTCAATTTAAGCTTATATTAATTATTATCCAGTTAAACTTATAAGCATCTTATAATATAAGCCATAACATAGTAAATTTAGAATAGCCCGCGCCAAAATAAGGCGCGAGCTAAACGTTACATTCTAATGTGAATGTGCTGTTGCAGTAGCTTTGTAAATTCCACCTGAATCTGTAGAAATATATAAAGCGTTATCCGGACCCATTACTAAGCCACGGAATCTTTCTGTCATACCAACAGGCATATGAATTACACTTTTAACAGATAATCCGTTATCAGCAATATCCACTATGTCTATACGACTTCCAGCTGGTGTATCACCAAAAGCAATACCCATTATACCAGTTGCTAAACGACCTTCATAAATTCCCCAGTTTGCGCCTTTAAGGAAAGCAGCAGAACCAGTTCCTTGAGAATAACCGTTATTTTGCCATGCTGGTGGCATTAGATCATCAAAACGTGTATCACTCATAGGAGTATATGCAGCACGTTGAGATGGATCCATTCCATCCATTTGATTTGGCTCATATCCACAATACTGATCTGGACAAGCACCTCTACCGCCTCTTTTTTCAGCAGGATCCCATCCACCATTACCGCCATTAACTAGCATAGTAATTTCGTCATTGTGCCATGGTCCATGTTCTGCAGTAAATGCACGCCCATCACTTGGACGGAAGTCTATACCTTGAACATTTCTATGCCCATATGTGTAGATACGTTGATCAGCAGCAATTTTATTGCCACCATGACCATTACCATCGCCATCAATTCTTAGAACAACGCCACATATTAATGTATTATCTTGAGGACAAACACCTCTATGTCTGTCACCAGTACCTACCCAAAGATATCCATCTGGTCCAATACGAATTCTTCCACCATTATGAGCTCCAGGTCCACCAAATGGTTGATCTGACGCATAAGGTTTAAACTGAATATCTTTTACAATATCCACTCTATTTGAAAGACTTTTCATATCATTAGCAACGGTCCACTTCATAACAATGTTTCCATCACATCTTTCGAAGTTAGTTTTACAACCATCTCCATGATATTTACTTGAAGTAGAATATAGATATAATGTTCTATTGTTATCAAAATCAGGATCCAACACTACACCCAACATTCCTTCTTGTGCACCATATGAAAAAAGATCATTTGCAGTTTGCGCATAACCAGATGAATCTTTCATACCTAAAAGTTTATGCACTTTGCCACCCATTAAAACTGATAGACCATCTAGTTTTTCAGTGAAAAACATAGCTGAACCATCATTGGTAAAAGCCATATCCCACGGATTTTTTAAGTCTGCAAGTACAGTAGTCACTTCAATCTTAGGAACATTCATTCCCATTCCATGCCCATCTGAATAACTAACTTTAGCTAAACCAAAAGACAAAGAGAAAATAATTGCTACTAAAATAGAAAATTTAGATTTAATATTCATATTCTCTATCCTCTCTTAAATTAATTATTAATACTCGATAAGTAAGCTGCAAGAATTCTTATTTCCTCATCAGACAATTTCCTTGCCATAGCTATCATAAGCCCAGAATTAGAACCAATTTTCTCACCGGACCTATATCTATTTAATCTATCGACAACATATGAAGAGTCTAAGCCAGACACTTTAGGGTAACTAGCAACCCCCATACCAGCCTTACCATGACAATTATGACAATTTTTATGGAAACGCTCATCTCCTGCCTCAATATCATTAGCTAATGATTTTGATACAAAAAATAGTATAAAGACACTAATCAGTTGAAAAATTTTCAACTACACCTCCCCCTCTTAGCAGCGAAATATCACTATAAACACATATAAAGATTATATATTTAAAATTTACATATATCACTGTTATTTAATGTATGTGAATGATATATTAAATCAACTATTTTATTAGGAATTATTAATGATTATAGGTCTAGCTGGTTGGAGTGGAAGTGGTAAAACAACACTTATTAAGAATTTACTCCCTGAATTAAAAAAAATAAATATTACTGTATCCACTTTAAAACATGCTCACGAAGGATTTGATGTGGATAAACCAGGCAAGGATTCTTACATTCATAGAGAATCTGGAGCACAAGAAGTATTAATATCTTCTAAAAATAGATTTGCTTTAATGTCTAATTATGAAGACAAAGAAAAAACTCTAGCACAGCTTATAGAAAAGCTAGATCCTGTAGATTTAATAATAATTGAAGGATGGAAAGCAGAAAATATAAAAAAGATAGAAATTTTTAGAAAAGAAATAAATAAGCCCTTATTGGCGAAAAATGATAAAAATATTATAGCAATTGCAACGAGTGACAAAAGTATAGACGTAAATAATACCGTTTTATTAGATATAAATAATTATAAAGAAATAGCTATGTTTATAAAAAATTTAATTGAACAAGAAGCATAACAAATGACACAGTTGACAAAAGATTTAAAAGCATTTGGAAACAAATTAGTCAAATTAAATACTGCGATTAAAATTATAAAAAATAATTTTAATCTTCAACAATATACTGAACTAGTAAATTTAAAAAATACTTTAAATAGAATATCTGGAGAAAATATAATATCTTCTATTAACGTTCCAGCGCATTCAAATTCTGCTGTCGATGGTTATGCAATTAATTTTAAAGAATATTCTAATGGAAATAGAAAATTCAAAATTATAGGTAAGTCTTCTGCAGGACATCCCTTCAATAAAAAAGTAAAAAAACTTAACTCTATAAGAGTTTTAACGGGAGCAATATTACCACCTAATTTAGATACTATTATTATGGAAGAAGATTGTAAGATAATAAATAATATATTAAACCTCCCTGATAACGTAAAAAAAGGCATAAATTACAGGTATTTAGGTGAAGATATTAAGAAAAATAGTATTGTTTATAAAAAAGGTCATAAAATTAAGCCTCAAGATATTGGAGTTTTAGCTTCTTTAGGAATTAAAAGAATTAGAGCTTACAAAGCATTGAAGATAGCTATTTTTTCTAGTGGAGATGAACTTGTTAATGTTGGCAAACCACTAAATAAAGGGCAAATTTATGATTCTAATCGTGAAATGATTATAGCTTTCCTAGGTAAATTAGGTTTTTTAGTAACAGATCTAGGTATTTTAAAAGATAAATCAGATGTTATTGAAAATAAATTAAAAAAAGCATCAATTAATAATGATTTGATTATAACTAGCGGAGGAATGTCATTAGGAGATGAAGACCATATTAAAAATATAATAGATAATAAAGGTAGCATCTATGCTTGGAGATTAGCAATTAAACCAGGTAGGCCAGTAGGATTTGGTATGTTCAATAAATGCCCTATAATTGGACTACCAGGGAATCCAGCAGCAGCGTTCATTACATTTTTAGTAGTAGCAATTCCTATATTAAAGCAGATGTCTGGACAGCTTGTTAATAAATATAATTTAATTCCAATTACTAGCGATTTTTATTACACTAAAAAAAAGGGAAGAAAAGAATTTATAAGAGTAAAATTAATTAATAAAAAGAATAAACTCACAGCACAAAAGTTTCCCAAAGCTGGTGCAGGTATTCTAACTTCTACTACATGGTCGTCTGGAATTGGTATATTAGATGAAAAAGTTGAAGAAATTAAACCTGGTGATAAAATAAATTATTTATCATTTAATGAAATTTTAAATTAAAATGCCAAATAATAAGTTTATAATTGACCTATTAGGATTGAAATGCCCTCTTCCTGTTTTAAAAGCAAATCGTATTGTAAAAAAATATAAAGCTGGTGATATACTTGAATTTTTAGTTAATGATAAGTCAGCCCCAGATGATTTTCAGATCTTTTGTGATACTAAAAAATTTAAATTATTATCAATTAATAGAGATAAAAATATTACAATAAAAATTAAAATTTAATTAAAAACTATAGTTTTATGCTTATTTAATAATACACGCCTTTCTATATAAAACTTTACAGCTCTGAATAATACAATTCTCTCTACATCTCTTCCTGCAGCAACCATATCTGAAGGAGATGTAACATGCGTTACTCTTGCTACATCTTGTTCTATGATAGGACCTTCATCCAGGTCAGAAGTAACAAAATGTGCCGTTGCACCAATTAGCTTTACTCCCCTTTTGTAGGCTTGCTTATAAGGAGAAGCGCCTTTAAATGAAGGTAAAAAAGAATGATGTATATTTATTATTTTTGAACTATATTTATCTGATATTTCTTTACTTAATATTTGCATATATCTAGCCAATATAATGGCTTCTGCATTATATTTTGAAACTAAAGACTCTAAAGATTTTTCTGCATCTTTTTTATTTTCACTGTTAACTTTAATCAAATGAAATGGGATATTATAACTTTTAGCTAATTCTTCCGTATCTGAATGATTTGAAATTATAGCTGCAATTTCAGCCTTCAATTCTCCTGTTTTTACTCTATATAGCAAGTCTACTAAGCAGTGATCAAATTTAGAAACCATAATAATTATTTTAGGTATAATAGAAGTATTATATACATTAAACTGCATTTGTCTTTTTTGAGCTATTAACTCAAAATCTTTTCTAATATCACTAATATCTATATTGTCATTATTACTAATAGATAAAGCTTTAACTCTCATAAAAAAAGAATCCGTCTCTGAATCACCAAATTGATTAGATTCTCTTATTGTCAACTTTTGCTCAGCCATAAAGCCAGCAACTTCAGCAACTATTCCAGAAGTATCAGGACAGGATAAAGTTAAAATAAACTCTGTCTTATCTTTATTATTCATTTACAATCCAAATATTGAAAATTAATTACTAATAAGTATTATGTCATAACTAAGATTTTAATATTAAACAATAAAAAAACTAAGGATTTAAAATTGAATGAATGGCAAAAATTAAGTTCAGAAGAAAAAGAATTATACTTAAATCCAAAAAAATCAGTGCCCGATCATCAAATATATCAAAAAATTGCAACAAAATCAGCAGATAAATTTAGAGAAATATGTAAGAAAAAATATCTTAATTTATCTTATGGGAATAGGCCTAATCAAAAATTAGATATTTTTTTACCAGATAATAATATTAATTGCCCTGTACAAATATACTATCATGGAGGATATTGGATAGGACGAGATAAATACGATCATTCACATTTAGCATTACCTGCTATTAAAAATAATATTATACATGTTTCTATTAACTACGATTTATCCCCAAATGTAAAAATAGATATAATTGTTCAAGAAGCATATGAGTCTATACTTTGGGTAATTAAAAATATTGGTAATTTTGGAGGAAATGTTAATAATATAAATTTAATAGGACATTCAGCTGGTGCCCATTTAGTAGCTATGGCATTAACTAAAAATTATAAAAAGAAAGGTTTTTTAAATTCTGCAACGCTTATTAGTGGAATATATCAACCACAAATCACAAAATATATATCCATTAATAATATTATAAATATATCAGATGAAACTATTAACTTAACAGATGTATATAAATATCCATTAGTTAATAAAACTAATTTTCTTTTAGTTGTAGGAGATGAAGAGCCAAATTCATGGAAAATGCTTACTGCAGATTATGGAGACTGGTTAAAAAAGAAAAATATTCCATTTATATTCTATAGTGCTATAAAGTTAAATCATTTTACAATTGTAAGAGATTTGGCAAATCCAAATTCACACTTAGCTAAAACAGTATTAAAAATGTGTAAAAAAGAATGAAAAAAAGGTTACATATACACTTAGATCCAATAGGAGGCATCTCTGGAGATATGTTTATTTCTGCAATGATAGATGCTGAACCTTCTTTAAAAAATCAAATAAAAATAATTTCTTCTAAAATTATAAAAGATTTAAAGCTATCAATAAAAAAATTAACAAATAATCATATATCCGGAACAAAGTTTAATGTAGATCTAATATCTAAAAAAAATAACCATCACAGATCATATACAGATATAAAATTACTTATTAAAAAAAGCTCTATAGATGAAAAAATAAAAAAAATTGCGATTGATATTTTTCATATTTTAGCAAAAGCTGAGTCAGAAGTTCATGGCGTAACATTAGATAAAGTTTCATTTCATGAAATTGGTGCATGGGATTCTATTATTGATAATATAATATCAGCTTTTATAATAAATAAATTTAATACAGAATATAATGTCACATGGTCATGCAGCACTATCCCTATTGGAAGTGGAATGATCAATACTGCTCATGGAATTCTATCTGTGCCAGCTCCTGCAACTGCCCTACTACTTAAAGACTTTCCTGTTATTGATGATGGCATTAAAGGGGAAAGAACTACTCCTACTGGAGCAGCAATTTTATCTCATATAAAACCATTTCCTAACATATCTTCAGCAAATTTAGGAAATATAAAAATTCATAAACAAGGAATAGGTATTGGCTCTAAAGATTTCAAAACTATTCCAAATATTTTAAGAGTGTTAATTTTTAAAACAGCTAATTCTCCAGTTATAAATACTACAAATGAAGTAATTTCTGAGATAAATTTTGATATAGATGATCAGACTCCTGAAGATTTAGCCCTTTCTCTAAATACGATTTCTAAAAGTAATGGTGTACTCGATATTATTCAAAATCCTACTTTAGGTAAAAAAGGCAGAGTTTCTATTAATATTAAAATTTTATGTAGAGTCGAAAAAACAGAAAAAATAATCAAACATATATTTAACGAAACTAGTACTATTGGACTTAGACATTCGATAAAAGGAAGATATATTCTAAATAGAGAAATAAAAAAAATTAGTCATTTTAATATAAAAGAGACTAAAAGACCTTCTGGTAAATTTACTAAAAAAGTTGAATCAAATGATCTTAAGAATTATTCTTATAAAAATAGAAAATCTATAAAATCAAAAATAGAAAATAACTAAAATGTTACAACCTGAATTAAAAAAAGTAATAGAAAATATTGTAATTAAAGAAAATACTACTCCAACTATAGCAGTAAGTGGAGGCATCGATAGTGTTACATTAGCAGTTTATATGAGCATAATATTTAAAGACAAAAAAGTAAAAGTTTCGCATGCAATTGGACCAGCTGTTCCAGTAGAAGCAACTAATAGAGTAAAGTCTTTATCTAAAAAATATAATTGGGAATTAAAAATAATTAATACTAATGAAATATCGGATCCAAGATATACCGCTAATCCAATTAATAGATGTTTTTTTTGTAAAGAAAATCTCTATAAAACAATTAAAACTTATACTGAAGGTAATATCTTTTCAGGAGCCAACTTAGATGATTTAAGTGATTATAGACCTGGCTTAGATGCTGCAAAAGAGGCGAACGTGGATCATCCATTTATTTTAGCAAAAATAGGAAAAAAAATAATCAGGAAATTAGCTTTAGATTTAGGCCTAGGAGAACTATCAGAGCTACCCTCTTCTCCTTGCTTAGCTAGCAGAGTAGAGACTGGCATACCCATAACAACTGATTTATTAAATAAAATTGATAATATTGAAAGATACATAAAAACATTATTTAGTAATGCAGATATACGCTGCAGATGGATAAATAAAAATATAATAATCCAATTTAATTATCCTAATTTAAATCAAATAAATAATTCTCAAAAACAACTTATACAAAATAAAGTTATAGAAATATTCAATATCAATCATTCAAAAATTAAATTTAGAGAATATAAAAAAGGAAGTGCATTTATACCACAAAATAAAGAAAAGAGAATATGACTAAAGAACATTTAATAGATTTTGATAGAAAAGATAGAATTGGAATACCTGAAACAATTTTTTGTCAAGATAAAGATATAAACCAAATAAAAAATATATGTAATGATTTAGATAAAGAACAAACTACTCTTTTTACAAGATTATCTATTGAAAAGTATTCAAAACTGCCCCAAAGGATTCAAAAAATATTAAAATATAATAATATTTCGAACTCTGCCATCTATGGAAAAATACCTTCAATAAAAGAAAATAATAATATTGCTATAGTTTGTGCTGGAACTTCAGATATGCCTAGTGTTTCTGAGGCTCACCAAACACTAATTTCCTCTGGCCAATATAGTAAAATATTTGCAGATCTTGGCGTTGCTGGTTTATGGAGAATTCAAAAATATCTTAAAGAAATAACAAAATTTAAGATTATTATTGTTGCAGCAGGAATGGATGGAGCTCTTCCAAGTGTATTAGGAGGTTTAGTTTCTCAGCCAATTATTGCTATTCCTACATCTACTGGATACGGAGTATCTAATAAAGGTAATACTGCATTAAATTCTATGTTAGCAAGTTGTTCACCAGGTATTACTGTAGTAAATATAGATAATGGTTATGGGGCAGCAACGGCAGCTATAAGGATATTAAATGCAATCTAAAGAAGTAAAATTATTATATGGTAAAAATGGTATTAACCTAAATATTCAAGATGACTGGAATGCAAATATTATAAGAAAACCATTAATGCCAATTTTAGATGATATATCATGTGAAGTTAATAAAGCACTAAATAATCCAATAAATTCACTCTCTATAGATAAAATTTCTAGTAAAGGTAAATCAGTATGTATTTTAGTATGTGATATAACTAGACCTGTTCCCAATAAACTTTTTTTAAAGCAAATTATTATAAAATTCATAAATGCAGGGATCTCAGCTGATAATATTCTAATAATAATTGCAACAGGTTTGCATAGACCAGCATCGCAAGATGAAATAACTGAAATAATTGGTTCATCTTGGGTGTTAAAAAATATTAAAATAGAGAACCACTTTGCAAGAGATGACAGTATGCATAAAAATATAGGTACTACAAAACAAGGTAATATAGTTAAATTAGATAAAAGATTTGTAGATGCTGATATTAAAATAGCAACAGGTTTAGTAGAACCACATTTTATGGCAGGTTACTCTGGAGGAAGAAAAGTTATTGCTCCAGGTATCGCACATGCAGATACAATAACTACTTTTCATAGTGCTAGGTATATGGAGAATCCAAATGCTACAAGTTGTAACCTAATAAATAATCCTTTACACGAAGACCAGCTAGAAATAGTAAATATGATAGGACATATATATGCTATAAACTGTGTAATTGATGAAGAAAGAAATTTATCATATATAAATTTTGGCGAGATAATATCTAGCCATATGAAGGCTGTAAATTTTGTTTCAAGTTTTGCAAAAGTTAAATGCAATAATAGCTTTAACACTGTTGTAACAACCGCTGCAGGTAGTCCTTTAGATGGTACTTTCTATCAAACTGTAAAAGGAATGGTTACTCCATTAGAAATACTTAAGAAAGGTGGAGATTTAATTATAACTTCTGAATGCTCTGAAGGATTAGGGTCAGAAGAATTTATTGCATCACAAAAAAAACTTTTAGAAATTGGTCCTAATAAATTTTTAGAAAATATACTAAAAAAAGATTTTGCTGCTATAGATGAGTGGCAAACAGAAATGGAAATAAAATCTCTTATTAAAGGTAATATATTCCTTTTTTCAGAGGGTTTATCAGAAAAAGATAAACTATATACTGGTGTTAATATTATTAATAATATAGCAAAAACTATCGATGCAAGTATTAAAAGGCACAATAATAATAATATAGCTATAATACCAGAAGGACCTTATGTTATTCCTACAATTTAATAACGTTTCATTGTATATTTATTAATTTTTTTTGCTAAATCAGTCATATTCATTCTACATTTTTTTAACTCAAATTTCATTATATTATCTTCACTTTTCTTCATTATAAAAATTGAACCTATAGACTTATTTTTTTTACCATTATATACAACTAGCGCTAAACCTATTTTTTTTCGTCTTTCTTGCTGATCATAAACCATTAAATAATCTCTTATTTTGAAATTTTCTGGAACTGCTGGTAATAGAGGATCAAAATTATTTTTTCCTTTTTTTAGTTTATATAAATATATACCATTTATAGGTTTATATTTAAATGCAGGGATAGATCTACTAGTGAAGATACCATCTCTACATAAAAAACCACTAGGTAATGTCTTTATTAAATAAAATTGTGTTTCCAAATGATTAATAAATTTAAAGCTATGGTGATTATCAAAATGTTTAATAGTTAGTCCTTCTTTTGAAATACATAGTTTTAAATCATCAGATACAGAGGTTGTTTTTATATTTTTTTCATTGCATATATTTTTATATTCTTTGCTAAAAGCATTATTGTTAATAAATACAGTCCAAAAAATAATCAATAAAGTCAAAGTTTTTGCATATTTTATCATTATTTAAATCCTAACCATCAAATATTAAACAGTATTATTAATATACCTATTAAAGTTATTAATACTCCAAGTATCTCATTAGCAATAATTTTTTCTTTAAAATATAAAATAGATGCAAGAATTGTAAATATAAGTTCTATTTGCCCTAAAGCTCTCACATAGGCCACATTTTGAACACTCATGGCGTAAAACCAACATATAGATGCAAATGCACCAAAAAAACCAACAATTAATCCATCCTTCAAACTAAAATAAAGTAAATAAAATTGCTTTATATCTTTCAATAATATGTAAATGGTTAGAATTAATGTTTGAATTCCTATTGCAATTAATAAAGTAAATGATGAAGTTAACATATAATCAATAGAAAATAAGCTATGTGATGCACCTCTAAATAATACTGCTGATAAGCCAAATAATGAACCTGATAATAAACCATAAAAAACTGATAAATTAAAAAAATTTATCCTTAAATCAATTTTTTTGATTGAAGTAATTATAATTCCAATTAAACCTATTATAATACCTATTAACCCTATAAAACTTATAGGATCACTAAGTAATATAAAACCAAAGAAAGCTGCCTGAATAGGTTCAGTTTTAGAATATGAAGTTGCTACAGAAAAATTATTAGTCCTAAATATTTTTAGTAATAAAAATGTAGCAATTATCTGACTTATACCTCCTATTAAACAATAAAGTAAGAATGTGATATTAATATTTGAAACTAAAAATTTACTATTTGAAAAATTGTATAAAAATAAAAAATATATTAGCACAAAGGGTAAACCGAATAAAAACCTAGTATAAGTTGAACTTATATTAGACATATTTTTTTGTAATTTTTTTTGGTAAATTGACCTAAGATTTTGCGAAAAAGCAGCAAAAATAGTTATTGGTATCCATATTTCAATCATTAAATACTATCTTATTTTTTATAAATTTGTTTATAATTGCTTTAAACATAATCTAATCTATCATTATATAATTAATAATAAATTAAAAAATGGGAGGGGAAAATGGATAAAAATAATAAAGGTTGGAATTTTATTCATAATATTGCACAAGATGCGGAATGGAAGCCAGGTTTAAGAGATATTTTTGACTATAGAGACCTTGGAATAAAAGACGGAACAAATGGCGATTATATAGCACATATAATAAAAGCAAACGGTAAAGAGCTTAAAGATGAAGTTAAAGAATGGCATATGCATGAATGTGAGTTTCAATTTGTATTAGTTTTAAATGGCTGGGCAACTTTTGAATATGAGGGAGAAGGTATAAAAACTATACGTAAAGGAGATGCAATAAATCAAAGACCAATGATAGTGCATAGAGAAATTGACTGTTCACCAGACTTTGAAGTTTTAGAAATTGTTGCTCCTGCAAACTTTAAAACTAAAGTTGTTGATAATCCAAAATGAATAGAGTTATTAAATTTGATATGAATATACTCAAATTTTTAACCTGTTTAGCAATTTCTTTTATTATTTTTTATAAAAATTTATCAGCATCTGAAATTGAAAGTAGACATTTATACAATGTAGGAGATGAAATAAGCTTTTTCATAGAAACTATATTACCTAACAAGTCAACTTATATATCAATGTCACGCTTAACAGATATAAAAGAGAATAAAGAGATATGGATAATTGAAAATAGTCCAACCGCAGATAAAAGAGTTTATGATAGAACAACAGGGAATTGGATTGCTTCTTTCAAAGATGGCAATGAAGTAGCTAGAGCTATACCACATAATGGTGGATTAAAATTTCCCTTACAAAGAGGGGATAAATGGACTCAAAGTTGGACATTTACAGCAGCAGGAGGCCTATTAACTGGTAAGTCTGAAGCTGAATACAAAGTAAAAAAAGAGACTATAAATGCAAATAATAAAAAATACAAAACACTAAAAATTGAAATGAAAAATCCACTATGGAATTCTGAAAAAGATAGGAATTGGAAAAAAGAAATTAGATGGATAGATATTGATACTGGAAAAATTATAAAAATATACTTTAAGAATATAGGCTTCAAAATTGAATATACAGCTACGATTATAGAATAATACTATAAATAATAATAGCTCCCCATATTACATGAGGAGCTACTGATCTCAAGGGATAGAGAGATTTTGAAATTTTATAAGTTATTTCTATTTTGAACATGTAAATTTTGGCTACAATTTGAGCGACAAAATTGTCGCTATGTTATTATTTTTTTTATGCAATCAAAACAACGGCTTAATTGAAATCTATAAAATAAAAAATAACTAACTAGAAATGTCTATACTGCATAGACTAGGAAGTATACTTATGCTTCCAAGATTTAATTTCACTTTTTTGAGAATCAATCCAGCTTTTCTCAAATTCTTCATATAAACTTAGTAATTGTTTTGTCCCCTGGTATCGAGGGGGTTTATCTCTTATAAACACTATATCCCCTCTATCTAGTCCCATTTTTATAATTCTTTGTATTTTTCTTTCTGATATATGTGTTAAATGCCTAACCATAGAAACCGTAAAATAATCTTTTTCCCCGCCTTCTTGAGCCAAACTAAGCGGTATTTGATTCATATTTGCAGATATAGCAAGCATTGCAATTAACCTATGTTCAGGAGAAGAATTCCAATAATAATTTCCATGTGATACAGGGTTTTTACATATACTTATCCAAAAATTAAGCCTAAATTGCATAATTCTTCGTAAGGCAATATCTGCTATTATATCCTCATCAAACATATCACTTTGTGAATAATTATTATCTATTAAATTCGCCATTATCCTCCCCAAGAATATTATAGATAATTACAATACTTAAATTTCTTCCTTATAGCTTGGCATATCTCCTGCTACAGTTGTTCTATGCATAATCCTTCTATATTTAGATTCGTCATATCCGGTACCTCTATGTAATACTCTTCTATTATCCCATAAAACTAATTCGCCCGTTTTCCACTTATGTTTTGCCATATTGCCTGATTCTAGTATCCAATCGTTAATTTCTTTTATTAATTTTCTACTTTCGTTTATATCCCATCCAATTATATGGCTACAGTGACTACCTGCATAAAATGCAGGTTTTTTTGTATAAGGATGGATCCTAATTAATCTTTGTTTCACAAACGGCATATCTTGCTTAAATTTATCATCAAATATATCGCCTGTATTATTTTGACGTGAATAGACTATAGAATGCTCGCATATACAATCTTTAAGGTCATCAACAGAATATTTTCTAGGTTTATTTTCCCAGGTTTCTAGTGCATGTCTAGCATCAATAAAATCTGTTCCTCCTCCTTCTTCTGGCACTTCACGCGCACTTAAGATAGATATTTTTGAAGGTACTTTCTTAAAAGAAGAGTCTGTATGCCAATAATTATTACCACGGTCAAAAATAACCTTTTTATCATCAAAAGGTAACATTTTATTATTTAAATCAACGTTAGATATTCTACTAATTTCTGGTCTGATAGCATTACTAGCTTTATAATCAGGAGCTTTAGTTTGTGTTCCAATGGAAATTTCTAATTTTCCAAAACCCTCTGAGAAGCGAATTTGATCATCATCGTTGATATCCTGTGAATCTATAACAACTACACCATATGTTTCCACAGCTTTTTTAATCTCCAAAAAATCAGGTGTAGACATAGATTTAATATTAACACCTGAAATATTTGCAAAGAATTCTTGGTCATTATATGTAGTTTTTATTTCCATATAAATATTCTCAAATAAAATAAATATTTTTTCAAGAATATTTTATTTTATTTGCTAATATTTATTCAGAATAAAAACCAACTGCACAAATTAAATCTGCTACTCTAGTAACTAATTGCGTCTTTTTATATAGCTTTTCATCATCAGTTGTTAATCTAGCTATCATTAAATCAACTTCATTTACTTCACCGTATTTTGCAACTGCAATCATTGACCTTCCTACCGCTTTTCCCTCTGAGTCCTCAAAATTTAGAACATTTCCACCTTCTAATGTTGGATGGCCTAATAACAAACCTTTATCAGTCATACAAAATGGGTACAAATCCTTTACATGTAGTCCACCACTTCCAGTTGTAAATAAATCTAAAGCTCTATTTTTATCTACTTTAACTAAAGAGATTGCTCTATCTAATAATGCTGCCGCTTCTTCTTTAGTTCCAAACTCCTCAGCAAATAGGCTTTTAGAAATAAAAAGTGAAAAGATAATAATTAAACTATAATTAATTAAATTTTTAATAAGATTCATAATAAAACTCCAAACAATTAAAAATAGAATTTTTTAACAAGAAAGTAATAAAGTCAAGATTAAATACTTGCTGTAATAAATAATTTATATTTCTTTATTTTGTATGAAATTATTTATTAATCTATATTAATAATAAAAATTTATTTAAAGGAATATATTATGAGTTTTATTGCTGCGGTTATACAAGATAGTCCTATTGTTTTCGACCTAGACGCTACTATTGATAAAGTAGAAAAATTAACTAAAAAAGCAAAAGAGAAAAATGCTGAACTTGTAGTTTTTCCTGAAGCATTTATTTCTGCCTACCCAAAAGGTTTAGATTTTGGCGCAAGGATTGGAATGAGATCAAAAGAAGGTAGGTTAATGTATTCTAAATATTATAATTCCGCATTAGATTTTAATAGCAAACAATTTAAAACATTATGTCTAATAGCAAAGAAATATAAAATATTAATGAGTATAGGTGTAATAGAAAAAGATCATGGAACCTTATATTGTACAGTATTATTAATATCTAATAAAGGTGAATATTTAGCCAAACACAGAAAAGTTATGCCCACTGCTATGGAAAGATTAATATGGGGGTTTGGTGATGGCTCAACACTTCCAGTTATCAATACTAATATTGGTAAAATTGGATCAGTTATTTGCTGGGAGAATTATATGCCACTTATGAGAATGGCAATGTATTCAAAAGGCATTCAATTATATTGTGCACCAACTGCAGATGATAGAGATACATGGATTTCTTCTATGACTCATGTAGCTCTTGAAGGAAGATGCTTTGTGTTTTCGTCATGTCAATATCTATTAAGAAAGGATTGTCCAGATTACTACAATCCAATACAGGGAAATGATAAAAAAACTATAATTATGAATGGTGGTTCTTGCATTATAAATCCCTTAGGGGAAATAATTGCCGGCCCCTTAAGAGAAAAATCAGGTATACTTACAGCTCAGATCGATCTTAATGAAATTATAAAAGGTCAGTATGATTTTGATGTCAAAGGTCACTATTCCAGACCAGATATTTTTAAATTAAGTATTAATGAAAAAGAAAATAAACCAGTAGAATATAAAAGCTAAAATTTTTATATTATAACTTTATATTGTAACTTTGGTGAGCCCTGTAGGGATCGAACCTACGACAAGCTGATTAAAAGGCATCATTTCCAGCTATAGTATACCCTTCTATACCACAGACTTTCCTAGTTATCTGCCAAATAATTATAATTAATATGTCTATATTATCTGTTATATTAAAATAGATGTTGTACCTGTGTTGTACCAATTGAAAAAATATGTAATGACAAGTGTAAATATAACACACACATACAGGTATATAATGGCATTTAACAATACAGATCTGCAGAAGTTACTGAATGAGAGTAAGATTAAAACCATATTATCCTATGGTGGAAATACAGGACTACGAGCTAAGAAGTTAGCTAATAGAGTCTCCTTTCAAGTTAATAAAAGAATTAAAGGTGGTAAGAATACTTCTACTATAGTTGGCTATTACCCTGACATCTCTCTCAAGGATGCATTACAAAAAGCCCATGCTATAAGAACTGACGCAGATGCAGGACTTAATCCAAGATTAGAAAAAATTAAAAGAAAAACTGTAGTGACTAAAGGATTAAAAACTTTAGAAGATTGTATTAATGATCATATTTATGACAAGGAATCTGCAAGGAGTACTCCTATTCCTGCTAATACTATTAGGCAAACATGGTCAGCATTTAGACTGTGTTCACCAAACCTATTGCTTAAACCTATTGCAGAAATTACTCCTAATGAACTGCGAGAATGTTTTAACTTTATGTCCTCAAGCCAATACAAGAATAGAAATGGAACTTTTGGTGCTCGAAGACAAGCAGAGATATGGATGTCCTATACTAAAGCTGTATTTAGAATGGCTCACGAGATTAAAGATTATATAGATGTTAACCCCTGCCCTAAAGCATTTTATAAAATCACAAGAGAAATAAAAAGCTATGACCATTTCTTACAACCTTCAGAAGTTTCTAAAATGATTGAGCTGATAAATGATATGGAATCATACCCAGAATCTTTTATTAGATATGATGTAATTGGACATAGGCTTACTCAATATCAAGCTATAAAATTAACTGTACTTACTGGTTTGAGAAATGCTTCAGAGCTTTATATTATCAAATGGTCAGATGTTAAATTAGGTGTTAACAAACCAACTTTTACTTATACTACCTCCAAACAGCAACAGCCTTTAGAAATACCTATTACACCAATAATGGCTGAAGTATTTAAAGATCAAGCTAAAAGAAGGTGTAATGAGTATGTATTTGCAGGAACTTTGAATGCTAAAGATCCAAATACACATATCAAAGGTGTCTGGAAAGCTATGGTCAGATTAAGAGAACTATTAGCTAGTAGTTCTGATTTAAAACAATTTCAAAATTCAGAGGTCTTTAATAATTTAATGCTTCGACACACCTTCACAACTTTGGGAAATAGAATTGGAATACCTATTGAAAAGTTAGATGCTATGTCAGGACATATTCAAACTACTCAAAGAAAAGTTGCTACGACTCAATACATTTCTAGGATTGCAGAAGATATGCGAGAAGATTTTATTAGGCTTCACGAGTTTATGCTCGCAGGTAAAGATTTTGAAGATAAAGAAATGTCAGAAGAAACCATTAAATTAAAACATAATAGTTTAGTGGCTAGACTAAATACACCTAGAGCAAGACAATCAAAATTAAATTATTTTAATGAAAATTACACAGCTACTTATTTAGGACAAGCGACTAGGATTTTAAAAGTTTCGAAGCATCACTATACAAGATTCTATGAAGACTTAGGTGAAGGAAAAAAACATTACGAGCCAATACTTGAGATGACTGGCTATCTAATTGAGTTACCTAAATTTATTGTAAAGAGCTTACCTGAATTTGTTAGAAGAGAATATTATACTCTGGTTACAGAGAGAGAACTATCTGAAAATAGAGCAGAAGCCTTAAAGGGTTTTGATATATCTGATCAAGAATTAGATGAGGGAGATACCTATAATGAAAAAACTGGAGAATTTACAAACTTAAAAATAATTCAGAAGATTAGAGACGAGCTAGGAGATACATATAAAAACTCTGATTACTATAAGAAGATGCCTGAAGCACAATTAGAAAAATATAAAGCACAACAATATGAGAATTGGAACAACTTGGCTAAGATGGTAAAGCATCCTGATGCAAAAATTACTGGAGGTGATGTTCCTAAATTTATTGCAAATGCATTAAAACCTACAGAGGAGAAATGGCAAAGACTTTTAAATAGAGGATCATTAGACTTCCAACCAATCCTCCTAGATAACCAATATAGATTTGATAAGTATAGTGCTCTTAGGAAAGCTATTGATAAAAGTCCAGATGACCCAATAGCACAGAAAGCTAAAGTGCAATTAGTAGCTATGGAAAAAGAGGTAAATGACTTTATAGAATCAAAGAGGTTAAGTAGTTACCAATGACGTGCTCTACCCCTGAGCTAAGGCGGCTTATTAGCTTTCAATATCATATTATATTTAAGTTGGGTAAATATTTTTTAACAAAAAAGGCTCCCTAAAGTAGAGAGCCATTAAATATTTTGGGTTAGTTAGTAAAAATTTAGTAAGTATTATTCATTTTACTTCCACCAAGAAGCTGTTCTAGCTATGAACTCTTTAGTAACATTTGGATGGAAGGGGCACTGCGATATTTTTGCCATATTAGGTTCTTTATGTGTAGGTGACAAGACGCTTTTTTTGCGCGCTCTTTCTTGTGTTAAAATTTTGGAATGAGGCAATACTCTCTCTTTCATAGTAAAGACTAGCCATACTACTTTCTTTATTATTACACTCATCAAAGGGTTGGGTTTATCCATTTGCATGACTTCACGAGTACGAGGTGTTTGCAGTGTTAGCACAAATTGTCGCCCTGCCCAGTGAAGAAAACTTGGTAACCAGGCATCATTGAACTGTTGAGTGATAGCCTCAGCAAGTTTTTTACCAGAATCTGATTTAGCCCATGGATAATTTTCAAACTCTTCGGCATGACGCATCATGGCATCCCATGACTCAGGAAATTCTTCAATTTGACCTTCTTGACTCCTGAACTGACCACATAGACTTTGCCAAAAAAGGTGTGCAGCGATTTTTTGTTTTTCAGAAAAGCCGCGAGCTCCTACGGAGATTTTAACTCTGTGCAGTCCAGTTGCTATCCAAACACAGGTATAAATAAAGTCTCGAGCAGGGTAGTGTCCAGGAAATTTTTTATTTAGTGCCATGTGAATCTTATTAACAGTCTCTAAAGATCTACGTACGTCAGGATGAGATGGCCCCAATTCAAACCATTGCCAAAACCGGTGATTAGTTTCAGTAAGGCGAAATTGCTGGTCGTTCAGAACTTGTCCTGTGTTGTCAGTTAACATTGAGCTAGTCTTAGGAGCCATTGTGAAGGCGGGCATTCCAAGAGTATAAAGAACATTTAAAATGAAATCGCGATAATAGTAGCTAGTTGTTAAAGTCCATATTTGCTCGTAGTGTGTGTATGGATCTAGTTTTTCAATCTCGCGCTCCACCCAATGATAACCTCGCTTATTAAGTTCTGCGCGAGGCATGTAGTCGGCAAAAGCTTCCTGTCTTAATTGTTCTTCATTATTTATAATAGCTTCCATTTTGATTTCCCCCCCATTTTCAAAATTATGAATTTAGGTTAAATCAAAATAGGACTAAAATACAAGCAATATGTATTACAATACTTTTTTATTGAATTTTTACATTCTGTAAATAACTAAACTAATAGTAATAACTACAATAAATACGACTGCTATACTTATTAAAAAAGATAAACTCATATTCAAATAATACACTAAAAAAAGAGAAATGCAAAATAGAGGGTTATTATACTATAGGGTTATGATGTTAACGTAAGTTGAAATTTATAGAGTTAGTACACATTTAGTACACACTTTCATACTAATACATCATTTAATCATACATTATAAAATATTAATGTAATTACGAATTTTTGACTTCCTGTATAGGTTAAATATCTCAAGGTAAGGCTAGTACACAAATAGTACACACTATTTCATTAATGCTACAGCTAATCATGTATTCTGTAATGTATAGTGGAAGCTAAATAGTTATGGTAGATAAGGATTAGAAGGGTATAAAGTGGTTAGGTTTAGTACTTATTAGATGCTAAAGGAAAATATATACCAGAAGAGCCTGAAGGTATAGATAAAGTACTAAGCATATCCATCAGTTAAAGAGCAAAGGCATATTGCACATAAATATTTGTTTCACTCATGGATTGATAGGATAGCGATTGATGTTGTATTGTGGTGGCAATACTATGACCACCTGAGATACTATACTCTAATCCAAGAGAGGCTATGGGAAGTGTAGCATTATAATCATCTTCCAAGTCGATACGTTGCAAACCATTTAGACCACTAGGAGCAAGGTTGTCGATAGTATGATGGATATTATGATTTACTGCGAGTGCACCATTAAGATTTATAGAGGTGGTAAGAGGTTTGATAAATTTTATTCCTGCTATTAATGCTAATGTTTTAGCCGAGATTTCATTATACGTTAAGGGATAATCTGCAGTGGTTTCGGTAAAACTATCGATGGTTTTGTTACTATAACGCAGTACTCCATAAGGAGATATGGTTAGTGTATTTTGTTGATAGTTATATTTTACTTCTGCAGCAGTATCATAAGCAGCCATTTGAGTTTCCCCTGTTCCTTTAAACGATACCCCAACTTTAGGACGGGTTAATGCCAGGTTTTGTTGTTGAAAGGCATGGGATAATTTCATTGCATACCCGGAATGATTATCTTTTTGGTTCCATACTAAAGATCCTCCCACCATTGGTTGTTGTTTATCCACTGTCATGTTTTTGGAATCATAATAATCATGGTTATTATCGTAGAACAATGCCACACGGAATTGCTCACTAAATTTCTTTCCCAGTAAAAATGCGGAACTATGTTTGGAGGCATTGGCATTGGCAATCATGGTACCACGACCACCAACCGAGAAACACCAGTTGTGTGTACCAAAAGTATCACAATCATAGTTGATATGAGCAAAACTCATGGTGTCTGCAAAGTTAAAGGCAGTGCGGAGTGTTGGAGCGACTTCGGATGTTAAGGATAGTTTTGTTGAAGTATCTATTGAACCACCTATGGATAAAGCCCAATTTGATCCGTTTGTATTGAATAAATTCCAAGCATAAGAAATGCTGTCAATCGTGATTGTTCCCGAAGATGTATCTATATTACTACTCGTTAAACCCATAAGGACATCTTTATAGGTAGTATTTACTTTGGCTGAGGAAGTAGAATGTATACCAAAATCTAGTTCTCCAGAGGGACTAGTAAAATTTGTCATACCAAAATCGGAGGTGCTATTGATAATAATATTGTAATTTACAGGAAGAGTAGACTGCCATTCTATATAATCACTACCAACTTTTCCTTGGTCATTGTTAAAGGTCGTAATAGTACCACTATTGTTATAAATATCTATTTTATCAGTACCAGCAGAGAGTGTTCCTGTATTGGTTAAAGTGGTGATAGTGCCAGTATTATATATTGCATA
>JAQWLZ010000051.1 GCA_029247025.1 Alphaproteobacteria bacterium
GATAATTTAACAGTATTACCTACATTGCTTGAAGTAAGCTCTCCACAATTATGTGAACGATAAAGATGCATATAAATATCCTCATAAAGTTAATTATTATTAATTTATATAATAATATATCTTTTAGACAAAATAATAAAAATTACAAACCAAAATGTATTTAGTTTTGTTGATAATATACAAATCTAATGTTATTTCTATTAAAATGACTCTTTTAACAAAATCTCAAGAAATAGAAACGCTCTGTAATAATCTTAAAAAAGAACCCTTTATATGCGTGGATACTGAGTTTATTAGGGAAAAATATTACTATCCTAAACTATGTCTAATTCAAATTGGAGATTCAAAAGGTAATGGATGGGCAATAGATCCATTAATTAATAAGATTAACTTAAACCCAATATTTGAATTACTACTTGATAAGAAAATATTAAAAGTATTACATTCTCCAAGACAAGATTTTGAAATTATATTTAATATTTTAAAAAAAATACCTAATCCAATATTTGATACACAATCTGCCGCTATGTGCTGCGGTTTTGGAGATTCTGCTAGTTATGAATCTTTAGTTAAGAATATAAGTAATATTAATTTAGATAAAAGTGCTAGATACACTAATTGGGAAAACCGTCCATTAAACGAAAAGCAAATAACATATGCTATTTCAGATGTAACATATCTCTCAAAAATTTATTTATTTTTAAAAAACCATATGAAAAAAAACAAAAGAACTAACTGGATAAAAGAAGAAATAGAAAAATTTAATGATTTGAGTCTATATAAAACTGAATCACAAAATGCATGGAAAAGAATAAAGTTTAATAGCTCTAATAATGAAACCATGTCAATTTTTAGGCAAATTGCAGCTTTGAGAGAAGAACTAGCAAAAAATAATAATTTACCTAGAAATAAAATATTTAGAGATGATGTTATAATTAAATTAACTAAAAACCCTCCTAATAATATTCAGGATTTTGATAACCTAAGAGGATTAAATCTTAAACATATTGACCTTTTTTATAAAAATAAAATATTAAAAAATATAAAAATTGGAAAAAATGAAAAAAATTTCGATTGGTTAAATAAAAGAAATATTAACACTCCTTCTAAAGCAATAACTGATATTTTAAAAATTATATTAATAAGTAGTGCTGAGAAACATAATATTTCTCCTCTCCTAATTGCTAATAAAGAAGACTTAAAATTAATAGCTCGAGGAGAAAAAGACGTAAAAGCTCTTAAAGGGTGGAGATATGATATTTTTGGGTCTTTTGCAATTAAACTAATGGAAGGTAATTTTAGCCTTAAAATTAAAAATGGATCTGTAATAATAGATTAGTATTAATTTTTAGTAGGTACCAGGGTATCCACCTCCATCTATTAATAAATTCTGACCAGTTATATACCCAGCATGACTGCTACATAGATAAGCACATGCCACACCAAACTCTTTAGGAGTTCCAAATCTACCAGAAGGATTTTCAGCTGCTCTAGCTTTTCTAACTTCTTCTATACTTTTTCCAGTTTTATCGGATACAAATTTAAAACTATTACGTAGTCTGTCTGTATCAAATGGTCCTGGTAAAATACTATTTATAGTAACATTATTGATAATTGTCTTCCTTGCAATACCTGCAACAAAACCAGTTAATCCACTTCTGGCTCCATTAGATAAGCCTAAGATATCTATTGGTGCCTTTACTGAACTAGAAGTGATATTAATGATTCTGCCAAATTTTCTATCTTGCATGCCATCCACATATGCTTTTATCAATTCTATTGGTGTAAACATATTTGCTATGCACGCATTCATCCAATCATCTCTATTCCAATCCCTAAAATCGCCAGGAGGAGGCCCTCCTGCATTATTTACTAAAATATCGGGATTAGGACAAAGTTCAATAAGCTTAATTTGCTGTTCTTTAGAGGTTATATCTGCACAAAACTCTATTACATTTACTTCATATTTTTCTCTTAATTCTCTAGCTGTTGAGGATAAAACTTCTTCATTTCTTCCATTTATAACTAAATCTACTCCTTCGGAAGCAAGTGCCTCAGCACACCCTTTACCTAATCCTCTACTAGAAGCACAAACTATTGCTTTCTTGCCTTTAATTCCCATATCCATTCTTATATTTCTCCTTATTTTTTTATAATTTAAATATATTTTTTAAAAAAGGTATAGTTATTTTTTTAGATTTTTCTAAAGATATGGCATTAATTTTAGAAACCATCCTTATAATAGATTCAAATGATCTATCTATTCTTTTTATTATATAATTAATTACTTCTAAATCCACTAATACTCCTTTATCAGCAAATTGTTTGATTAATAAACTTTTTAATAATTCATCATCAGGTAAACCAATATTAATTTGTGGCATAGATAACATTCTTGATTTTAAATCTAAAAGTTTAAAATTAATATTAGAAATAGGTTTATTGGAAGTAAACATTAAATTATTATTCCTTTCAGCCATCATATTATAAATATGTAATAATAACTTTTCAGATTTAAATTTATGGATATCTTCTACAATAAGACATTTATTTTCTGTAAGATTGCCAAGTTTGCTCTCTTCTAAGTTTTTTGCTTCTATTATAAAACCATGCGATAAAGTTTTTAAAGCTGAGGCTAAGTGGCTTTTTCCAGATCCAGCAGGGCCACACACTATAAAGCCTAAAGAAGGCCAATTTGGCCAAATATCAAGCCAAATAACAGCATCTTTATTTATACTGCTAACGATATAGTCTTCTCTACCCATGGAAGGAAAAGTTCTAAGATTCAAAAGTAATTGTTTACTATCAGAATCGTTCATTATTCAAACCTGTTACTCTTTTTCAAAAAGAATAACAGCTAATACTGCTGCTACTGGAATAGCTAGTAAAACTCCAATAATGCCAAAAGCCGATCCTCCAGCAATAATCATAAACATGCCAACTAAAGGATGAAGTCCTACATTCTTTGATATAAATTTTGGCTCTAAAATATAAGATTCAATAATTTGCCCTAAAATAAATATTATTAAAATATATGCTATAATTATGAATGAACCCATTTGTAAGATACTAAATGATAAGGCTAATATTAAACCTAGTATGGTTCCTAAATAAGGAATAAATGATAAAACCCCAATAATTGAACCTATGCTAAACGCACCTTCAAGGTTTATCAAAGATAACAAACTACTGTAATAAATAATTAAAAATAACGAAATAATAAACTTGCCTCTAAAAAAAGAGGATAAAACAGAATCTATTCTTATTATTTTAACACCTATAGATTTTTTTTGATTTCTTGGAATTAAGTCTGTTAAATAACTCTTTATTTTATCCCAGTCATATAAAATATAGCATGTTACTATTGGAGTAATAATAGTGAGACCTATAATACTTATAAAAGCTTTCCCCTTTAAAAAAGCACCGCTTAAAATATTAATAATAAAACTTAATATTTCCCCACTTTTATTTGCAAGTATATTACTAATTGAAGCTAAATAATTATCATAATTAATAAAATTACTAAAACTATCTTCTATGTAGAATAATATTTTTTCATAAATTAATGGAAATTTAATAATAATATCACTTATTTGATCGAGTAATAGTGGAATTAAGAATATAAACCCTCCAAAGAAAAAACATAAACTTACTATTAAAGCTATCAAAACTGCAAATAGATGTCCTAAACCCAAATTCTTTAGTTTATTTACTAAAGGATTTAATACATAAGCTAATAATATACCCATAATAAAAGGCAATAATATTGAAGATGCTAACCATAGAAATATGATAAAGAATAAAATAGAAATATATATTATATTAGTTTTATTTTTCAATATATTAAACTCCATAAATGTAACATTATCATTCGGTTAATAAAATAGTAGAATTATTTTTATAATTTCTATCATTGCTTTCAGTAGAATCAATAACTGTCTTATTATAATCAATTAAACTAATATTATATTCATTATTAGCATTTAATCTTTTTTGTATATCTATCCTTGATTTATTAAAAACTTTAAATAAGTTATCTTCACTATCTATATCAATACTAGCTTGAATTAATGAATTATCATGAGATAAAGATACTATCTTATAATCTAATATTTCTTTAATACTTTGTATATTATTAACTAATGATCTCCAATATCTAAAATTATTAAAATTGGCATTTAAATTTATTTTTTTTAAATTTATTTTTTTTTGAAAAGAAATTTTATTTAAAATAAGCCAATTCTCTATACTTTTTAAATTAAAAAATATAGAAAACTCTGCTTGATATTTAATATCTGATAATTTTTCATAATGTATTTTATAACCAGCTACAAACTCCTTTATATTTTCTTTATTGTTAATATCATCTAAAATAGAACTTATAGTAAGATAATCTTCATTATCTAGCTTCCAGGAAAGTAGTCTTTTCAGACCTATAAATATTGCTTTATTAGTTGCATTATTTCTTGCTAAATTAATATCTTCAAAAACTATATCTATATTAATATTATCTACAGTAAAAAAATCATCTGCACTAGCATTACTATTCATAGTTATTATAAAAATAAATATAAAAAAACTATTAAGTAATTTAAAATTATGTATAAAATGTCTTATATTTTTAATCATCTTAAACCATTTAATTGCATACTATATATATTAAGTAATGTCATACTAAAATAGTAAAGTCAGGAACACAATAAACCATGGTTAACAAAAACGAAAATAATACTTCAAAGAACCTTACATATGCAGATGCAGGAGTTGATATTGAAGCAGGAAACAAATTTGTTAAAGATATAATTCCTATGGTGAAAGAGACAAATAGACTTGGAGTAATGGGATCAATAGGAGGTTTTGGGGGACTATTTAATCTATCTGAGTGTGGTTATAATGAACCTATATTAGTTTCTGCAACTGACGGTGTTGGGACAAAATTACTTATTGCAGAAGAAATAAATAAACATGACACTATTGGTATTGATTTAGTAGCTATGAGCGTAAATGATATAGTAGTTCAAGGTGCTGAACCCCTATTTTTTCTTGATTATTTTGCTACAGGAAAATTAAAAATTGAATTAGCGAAAGAAATAATAAAAGGTATAACTCAAGGAGTAAAACTAGCTAACTGTGCATTGTTAGGTGGAGAAACTGCAGAATTGCCTGATATTTATTATAATAATAATTATGATTTAGCAGGTTTTGCGTTAGGAGTAGTTGAAAAAAACGATATTTTACCTAAAAATAATATAAAAGCTGGCGATTATATTATAGGACTTAAAAGTTCAGGAGTACATTCAAATGGTTTCTCCTTAGTCAGAAAAGTTTTAACAAATAATAATATAAAAATGAAAGATAAAATTAGCGATTTTCCTGATAAATCTATAGGTCACCATTTATTAACACCCACTAAAATATATGTTAACTCTATACTGAATGAGCATAAATTAGGTCATATTAAAGCATGTGCGCATATTACTGGTGGAGGTTTAATAGATAATTTACCAAGAGTAATACCTAATAATTTAGAAGCTGTAATATATGGTAATAAAATTAAACCTAATAGTATTTTTACTTGGATTAAGAACATAGGGAATATAAAGAGCAATGAAATGTTAAAAACATTTAATTGTGGAATAGGTATGTGTATTATCATTGATCCTTCTAAAGCAGATCAGATATTAGCTAATTTTATTTCACACGGAGAAGAGGCTTCCATAATAGGAAAACTAGAAGAAAAATCTAATAACAAAAATATATTAATACTAGATGAAAGCCAAATATGGGATAAATAAAGAAGTTACAATTATCCTACTATTTCTTCATCTGTAAAAAAAAAGTCTATTTCTATTTTAGCATTATCAGAACTATCGGAGCCATGAACTGAATTAGCCTCTATAGATTCTGCATGTTCATACCTTATAGTTCCTTTATCTGCTTCTTTAGGATTAGTAGCTCCCATTGTTTTACGGTATAATGCTATAGCATTTTCTGCCTCTAAAACCTGAACTACAACAGGCCCAGAAGTAATAAAATTAACTAAATCTCTAAAAAATGGCCTTTCCTTATGAACGCCATAAAATTCCTCAGCTTGAACTACCGAGAGAATAAGACGTTTTTGTGCTATTATTGATAGACCTGCTTCTTCTATCATAGCATTAATTTTTCCAGTAATTGATCTTTTAGTCGCATCTGGTTTTATAATAGATAATGTTCTTTCCATAATATTCTCTCCTATTTAAATTTTTTATTCTATAAAATCTTTAACATAAGTATTTAACAATCTCACACCAAAACCTGTTCCTCCTGTAGGGTATAAAGTAGAATTACTTTTGGCCCAGGTCACCCCAGCAATATCTATGTGCACCCAAGGAATATTTTTTGTAAACTGTTCAATAAATTTAGCTCCTGATGTTGCACCTGCTCCTCTTCCGGATCCAACATTTTTCATATCTGCTATAGCGGACTTTATGTCATCATCGTATTCCTCACCTACTGGCATACGCCATACTTTTTCTCCAGTTTTTTCACCTGAGTCAAATATATTTGAAGCTAGCTCATCATTGTTACTAAATATACCTGCTCTTTGTGGTCCCAAACTGACTATTACTGCACCTGTTAAAGTGGCTAAATCTATTAATCTTTTTGGATTAAATTTATTTATTGCATATGTTACAGCATCAGCCAAAACTAATCTTCCTTCCGCATCTGTATTTATTACCTCTATAGAATGTCCGGAAGAAGCTACAACTACATCTCCAGGCCTTTGTGCTTTACTAGAAGGCATGTTCTCAACCAGTCCTACAACTGCTGAAATATTAACATTCGCTTTTCTTCCTGCTAGAGCTTTCATTAAGCCAATGACTACTCCAGAACCTCCCATATCCCATTTCATATCTTCCATACCACCAGATGGCTTAATTGAAATACCTCCAGTATCAAATGTCACTCCTTTTCCTACAAAACAAACTTCTGGTTTAGACTTTTTATTTTTTGTTCCATTCCATGACATGCTAACTACTCTTGGTTCATTTGCACTTCCCATAGCAACACCCAATAAAGCACCCATTTTTAATTTTTTAATTTGAGGTAACTTTAAAACTTCTACTTTTACGCCTAAAATTTTTAATTTTTCTGCTTCTTTAGCTAAATTTTCAGGTGTTAATATATTTGCTGGTTCCGATACTAAATTTCTTGTTAGAAAAACACCTTCTTCTAGGGCTTTAAGAGGACTATAATATTTTTTTGCTAAAGCAACGCTATTAACTTTAAATTCTACTTCTTTCAATAAATTATTAAACTTATCTTTACTTTTTAATTTATATTTATAAAAACTATATGACCTTAATTTTACTCCATGCATTACTTTAGCTGCTAATTCTTCTAAAAGAATTTTAGACTTTTTATCAATTTCAAAATAGATTGTAAGTTTTTTACACGTCTTTGGTATAGAAGAAAAAATAGTTCCCCCTATTCTTTCTGCATTATCTATGTTAATTTTTTTTTCATTACCTACGTTATATAATAATATCTCTCTTATTACTTTATCTTTTTTTAAGTATATACTTTTCAAACTACCTTTTTTATTTAGAGTTTTAAGTTTTATAGCTTCAGATATAATTCCGTCATAATTTTTATCTAAAAGAGCTATATTACCTCTTAGTTTTAAGGATTCATCAAGAAGAATTAATATTAAGTCATTGTTAAACTTAAGTTGTGAGTTAAAAGTTACTTTAAAAGTCATTTAATTTCCCTTCAAATGAATTAATTATTCTTATAAACAAATTACGATATATTTTTATTAAAAATAAAATTAATATATATTAAATGTAGAACTAACATATTTTTTTAATTAATCTAATAAAATATTAATGGAAAAAAGAAAAATTGAATTTATTTATTCTCTACATATTTAGACAATTGTTTGGTCCATTTTTACTAATAATGGTTACTATGACCGGAATTGCATGGTTGACCCAATCTCTAAGGTTTATAGATCTAATTGTTATAAAGGGTTTACCATTAAATATATTTATTAATCTAACTATTTTAATCATTCCTAAACTCCTGGTGACTATAATTCCATTTATAGGATTCTTAGCTTCCTTAATCACATACATAAGATTAAATAATGAATCAGAATTAATCTCAATGAAATCTGCAGGAATAAATAATTTTAAAATAATATTACCCGCCTTAATATTTGGAATTAGTTTAGGTGCACTCTCTATGACATTAGAAAACTTTGGTTCACCTTACGCATATAATAAATTTAAAAACTTACAATATGATATTAGGAATAATTATATATCTATACTATTTCAAGACAAAGTATTTTCTTCTCCTATTCAAGGCTTAACTATTTTTATAAAAGAAAGAGATAAATTGGGAGATTTACAAGGAATATTAATTCATGATGCGAGGGATAAAAATAAAAAAATAAGTATTATTGCAGAGCAAGGTAAAATCGTTTCAACACCTAAAGGTGCTAGATTTCTATTAATTAATGGTAATAGGCAAGAAATATCTAAAAATAAAGATATTTCAATATTATATTTTAATCAATATACATTAAATGTTGAAAACCATAATAAAGTTATTTCTTCAAGGTTTAAAGAAGCTACTGAAAGAAACTTTTATGAATTACTAAAACCTGAAAAAAATATTGATGAAATATATAAAAAAGAATTTATAGCTGAAGCACATAAAAGGATTATTTCTCCATTAATTATAGTAATAATGGTTCTTTTAGGTGCTATTATGCCAATTGCTGGAAGATTTGAAAGAAAAAAATCTTCAAAGAAAATTTTTTATCCTCTTTCAGCAGCACTTATGATGCAAATTTATATAATAGTAGCCCCACAAATGATTATAAAATATCAAAATATGACTTTTATAATTTATATTTCAGTATTTATAATATTTTTTTTAGTATTATTTTTGATATCTAATAAAGCAAAAATAATTAAAGATAAATTATTATATAAATATGGAGTATTTTAATGCAAAATATAGTATCTCCATTAATGTTATACTTTGCTAGACATGCATTTTTGTACCTTATAACAGTACTTGTAATATTAATATTTGTAGCTTCCTTAAGTGAATTAGTTGAATATAATAAACAAATATCAAACTTTATAGATGACTCATTTTATATTTGTCTCAAAATGACACTATACAAAATTCCTATAAATATTCAAAATTTATTGCCTTACTCAGTTTATTTTGGAACTATGATTTCTCTACTAAGGCTTTCTAAAAATTCTGAATTAATTATTGCTCGATCTTCTGGTTTAGATATATGGCATTGCTGTTTACCATATGTTTTACTAGCTTTTATATTGGGCGTATTTAGCATAACTGTATTAAGTTCCATTACTGCTGTTACCCAAAAAAAATTAGCACAACTAGAAAGTCAGCATCTTAATAGATATAATAATAATCTTCAATTATCGGGAGGAGGGTTTTGGTTATATCAAAAAGAAGAAGATATAACTTCTATAATTCATGCTGATAAAATAGAACCAGATAGCATGTCTCTTAATAACGTTATAATTTTTAGATATACTAAAGATAATAAATTTTATGAAAGGATAGATGGTGAAAAAACTAGATTAGAAAATGGATACTGGAAAATTAGTAAAGGTATTAAAACTGATAAGAATCTGAATACTTCTAAATTTATAGAACTACAGCTTCCAACTAAGCTTACTAGCTCACAAATCAAAGAAAGTTTTGCTAAACCTGAGACTATATCATTTTGGGAAACATTAAAATTTATTGAAGTTATTGAGAAAGCAGGCTTTAACTCAAGAAAACATATTATTTACTTTAATAAAATGATATCTACTCCTATTTTCTTGATAGGCATGGTTCTTCTAGGAGCAATTTTTTCTGTTAAACCCATAGGAAGACATGGAATAGGAAAAAGATTATTTATTGCTATAATCTTAGCATTTGTTATCTTTTTTCTAAATGATGTTATAGCTGCACTAGGTCATGGCTCACAGGCACCCGCACTATTAGCCGCTTGGCTCCCAGCTGTTGTGCCTGTTATATTAAGTACTAGTATATTACTTTATTTAGAAGATGGATAAATATAAATTGAATTTAAAATGTAAATTTATAAAACTATTTTTTATAATTCTACTTCAAATTTTTGTTGTAAAAAATTCTTATTCTGAGCAATTAAAAACTAAAAATAGTTTTTTAACTGCAAATTCCATAACATATCATGAAGATATCTCATTAATTTCTGCTGATGGAGATGTAGAAGTTATCAATGGTATACAAGTTCTAAAAGCAGATAAGTTAAACTATGATGTGGATAAAGATTATATTTTGGCAAAAGGAAATGTTAGCTTAAATGATCAAAATAATAATATTTATTTCTCAGAAACAATGGAGTTACAAGGAGATCTAAAAAAAGGAGTTATAAAAAATTTTAATTCAATCTTAAGTGATGGATCATCATTATTGGCAAGTATAATTATTAGAGATGATGAAAATGGCGATAAACTTGAAAAAATAATATATACTAGATGTAAAAGATGCGAAGAAGATCCTAATAAACCACCAATATGGCAAATTAGAGCTCTAAAATCAGAAAGAAACCCTAAAAAAGGTATTATTGAATATGAAAATGTACTATTAGATGTATATGGTTTTCCTATTCTATACGTACCTTACATAAGCCATACAGATCCGTCTAAAAAAGTTTCTTCAGGTTTGCTTAGTCCTAAATTCAATAATAATACAACATTTGGATTAAGTTATACTCAACCTTACTATTTTTCTTTATCAAGATATAAAGATCTAACTTTAACTCCTACAATGACAAGTAATGAAGGGCCCATTATTGAATCTCATTATAGATCACTCAGGGCAAAAGGTAGTAGTTCGATCAAAACTAGTTTCACTAGAGGAAGTCACACTAATATAGATGGAAAAGAAAGCAATAAATTTAGAGGACATATAGATATTAAAGTTGCAGAAAGAATTAATAAGAATTGGGTAACCGGTATTAATGCAACTCGAGCGAGCGACTTCTCATATATGCAAAGATATAAAATGGGTAATGAAAGTAATATTCATCTTACTCAAAGAGCTTACATCACAGGAAGCAACAAAGATTTTTACGCAAAAATTGAAGGAATGTATTTTCAGCCTTTAGATGCGTATAAAAGTAATAGAAATGTTCCACTAATATTACCAAATATAGAAATGTTATGGCATAAAAATTATGATAATGGAATAATGAGAAAAATTAGCATTAATAGCAGTATAATATCTAAGTCAGATGCTTCTAATGTGCAAAAACTATCCTTAAACTCTTCTTGGAGTAAAAACAAAATAAGTTCTAAAGGATATGTTTTAAGATCAATATTATATGGTAGAGCTGATATTTATAGAAATAAAAAAACGGATAACTCTAAAGTTATTGGTAAATTAGGCACTCATAATACATTTAGAGCTGTTCCTAAATTTGAAACTATGCTAAGTTTTCCTGTTATAAAATACTATAAGAATAATTCTATTCTCATTGAACCAATTGTTCAAGGTATTTTAGCTCCCAAAGGAGGAAACCCAGAATCTATTCATAATTTAGATAGTATAGACGTTGAACTTAGCGATTATAATCTATTTTCATCCAATCGATTTACAGGTATAGACAGAATAGAAGAAGGAAGTAGGGTTAATTTAGGCGTAAAATCAACCTTTAACTTTAATGAATTAGGAAACCTAAATAGTGTAATAGGTAGATCTTGGAGCTCATTGAATCCCCAAAGTGAATTTATTTCTGGAACTGGTTTAAATAAACGATTATCAAATATAGTGGGAAATATAATTTATGATTACAAAGATTTACTCTCTTTAGGGTATCACTTTAGAAGAGATGGACTAAATTTAAGATCACAAAGGGACACACTAAATTTAGAAGTTTTAACAAAACCAATAACAGTTGTTATTGATTATACTATGATTCGTGATGATAGTATTTCTAGCCAAAATATGATATCTGAGCAAGCTCATATATCTTTAACATGGAATATTACTGATAATTGGAAAAGTAATATTGGGCAAAGTAGAGATTTAAGGAATACTAATTGGGGTAATGCTATACATAGCTCTGGTTATCTAGAGTTTAAAAATGAATGTATTATTATAAGGTTAGAAGCCTCAAGAAAACATCAAAATTTAATTGATATTCCTGACACTAATGAATATTCTGTTAGTTTTAATTTAGTCGGCTTTTAATGAAATTAGGAAAATTATAATGTTTTTTAAATTTGTAATTATAGTTTACATTCTATTTAATTGTACTTTAAAGGAATCTTTGGCACAAAATTCTAATCAAATCAGTAATTTACTAAGTATAGTGGCTATAGTTAATGATGAACCTATTACTATGATGGATTTAGATGGCAGATTGAAACTAATAATTATTTCATCAAACCTACCAAATAATGCAGATACTAGAAAAAATTTGTCTGGACAAGTTCTACAGTCACTAATAAATGAGAGACTTCAACAACAAGAGGCAAAAAAATTAGGTATTAGAGTGAGTGATCAAGAAGTTGAAAATAATATAAAATTTATTGAGAATCAAAATAATATGCAGGAGAATCAATTAGTAGAAACTTTATTCAAAAATGGTGTGCCTAAATCTGTATTACCTAAAAGATTAAAAGCAAACTTAATAATGGAAAAACTATTAAATAATATTATCAAACCTAAAGTTATAATTAATACTAGTGAAGTTAATAATGAATATAATAATATTGTATCTAATAATGGTACATTAGAATATAAATATTCAGAAATTTCTTTTAATTTTACTAATATATCTAAAAAAGAAAATTTAATATTAATCGCAAAGCAAATCAGGAAAAAAATTACTGAAGAAAATAATTTTGATACTATTGCTAAAAGAATTCAAGAAAATGGAACTGGTTCCTATAAAAATAATGATTGGAAATTATTAAATAAAATTAATCAAGATATCTATTCAAACATTAAAAATTTAGATAAAAATGAAATTTCAGACCTTATTATTACCAATACAGGTATTTCTATTATTAAAATTAATGGTAAAAGAGAATTTAAAATACCAGATCTATCTGATAGTGTGACTGATATATCCTTCATTAGTTTTGATCTACCTATAAATAAAAAGAAAGTTGATATTGTTACAGAAAATATTATAAAAATAACTAATAATTTAAAATCCTGTGATGAAATGACAAACCTTTCAAAAGTATATGGAAATAAAAAAGGTAAATACATAGGAAAAGTATTACTTAAAAATCTACCTAATTATTTTACAGAAGAAATTAAGAAACTAAATTTAAATCAACCCAGTAAACCAATTGTAGCTGACGATGGAATATATGTTACTATGATCTGCAATAATAATAAAAAATTAAATCAAGAGTATGCAATAAAAGAAACAATTAAAAATAAAATTAGAACAAGATCAATAAAGACTCTAAGAGAAAGATATCTTTTAGACTTAAACAGAAAAGCTCTTATAGATGTAAGAATATAATTTAATGCATAAAGATATTACTAAAAATATTAATAATCTACCAAGTATATCGGCCACAATTAAACAACATAATTTATTTGCTAATAAAAAACTTAGTCAGAACTTTATACTAGACCTCAATCTTACTAATAAAATAGTTAATTTAAGTAATACTATAAAAAATAA
>JAQWLZ010000066.1 GCA_029247025.1 Alphaproteobacteria bacterium
ATATAACTTGATACTCTTGATGACATAGTAGTTATAGATGATCTAACATAAGCATTATCAGTTGAGACTATACTTTTATTAGTGTTCCACCATTCTAAACCAAATATAGTCATAAATGCTGAAGCAATTATTAAAATAAAAATTATAGTTAGTTTCTTTAATCTCATTTAAAATCCCAAAGTCATTATATATATATTTAATGTTATAGCTATAAACTTAATATATATTAAATCAAGGACTTAAGCGGACTTCTAAGGTTTAATAGGTATGTTATTTTTGCATGGCTTTTAAACTTTAATTGCCTTTTTGGTGGAGCCGAGGGGGGTCGAACCCCTGACCTCTTGACTGCCAGCCAAGCGCTCTCCCAACTGAGCTACGGCCCCGACTTAAACTATAAATCTGTATCTTCTTCCTTTTCAGTTAGTTCTATATTTGCAATATCAGTTATATTATTTTCATTATCCTCATTTTCTTCTATATTACTATTTTCACTAATAATATTCTCATCTAAATCTTCAATAGATATTAATTCTGCCATATCATCATCTAATTTAGTCTCATCTTCATTAATTGTTTCTTGAGTATCTTTTTCTTTTTCTGGCGTTTGGGCTTTCACAATATTTTTATTTAGAGGAGGTCTACCTAATCTTGGCTTAACTACTATAATTATTTCTGTTCCGCATTTTGGACATGTGGGTATTTCTTTATTTAAATCATAAAATTTTGTTCCACAAGCACTACAAATATGTTTATTACCTAATTCAGCCTTATCCATAAAATTACTCCATTATTTGTTCATATATATAGTATGCATTTGCCATTTAATAATATAGATGTCAAAAAAGAATTGTAAATTTAATATTAAATTTGTAATTATATCCTATAATAAAGAAAAAAATATGATTAAAAAAAATATTATTAAAAATAATTTAACTTCTTACAAGGTAAAAGATTTAAAAGGTATTATTGAACCTCCATCAGATAAATCTATATCTCATAGAGCTTTGTTATTTTCCTCATTAGCTGTTGGAAAGAGTAAAATTTCTAATTTGCTAAATTCGGAAGATGTATTAAATATGGTAAAAGCTCTTAAAATTCTAGGAATAAAAATTCTTAAAAAGAATAATGAATACTATGTCATAGGCTCTGGTTTAACGGGATTTAAGACTCCTAATAAAAATATTGATTGTGGAAATAGTGGAACTTTAGCTAGAATTCTTATGGGGGCATTAGGTGGAAGTGAAATTATAGCTACTCTTACAGGTGATTCTTCTTTAAGAACACGTCCCATGGGCAGAGTTACTAAACCATTAAAAAAAATGGGTATTAATTTTAGCTCTTCAAATGAACTGCTTCCTTTAATAGTACAAGGATCTGATGATCTTCTTCCTATTAAGTACAATTCTCCTGTTTCTTCTGCACAAGTTAAGACATCGATTTTGTTAGCAGGACTTAATGCAAAAGGGACAACCGAAATAATTGAGCCTTTTTCTTCAAGAGACCATACTGAAAATTTATTAAAATATTTTGGAGCAAATATAAAATATAATACAAAAAACTCTGGAAAAAATAGAATTTTAATAACTGGAGGAAAAAGTTTAAATAGTAGAATTATTTCAATTCCTGGCGATATTTCTTCTGCAGCATTCAATATTGTAGCAGCGATAATAATTCCTGGATCAAATATAATAATAAAAAATGTTGGCACTAATTATTTTAGAAAGGGAATATTAGAAGCATTAGAAATGATGGGAGCAAAAATTAAATTAAAAAACAAAGACATCAATAATTATGATGAACCAATAGCCGATATTCATGTTAAGTATTCAAAACTTAAAGGTATTAATTTAAATAGTTCATTTTCTGCTAGAATGATTGATGAATATCCTATTTTAGCTATTGCAGCTGCCGTTGCTAACGGGAAATCTGTATTTAGAGGCTTATCAGAATTGCGATATAAAGAAAGTGATAGGTTTAATGGTATTATAGATGGATTAATATCCTGCGGTATTAAGGTTGAAGCTATTAATGATGATATTATTATTTTTGGAAGTAATGCTCAAGTTAATGGAGGTGTAACTATTAATTGCAAATATGATCATAGAATTGCTATGTCTTTTCTTATCTTGGGTGCAGTATCAAAGAAACCAATAAAAGTAATTGGCTGCAAATCCATATCTACATCTTATCCTAATTTCATTTCAGAAGTTAATAGTATTGGAATGAATATTAGCGAATCAGTTAATATATGAAGGAATATATAACCATAGCTATTGATGGCACCGCAGCTTCAGGTAAAGGCACTTTAGCAAAAAAATTAGCAAAAGAATTTAATTATGCTCATTTTGATACAGGTAAATTATATAGAGCCTCTGCATTAATAATTAAAGAAAAAGATATTAATTACCAAAACTTAAAAGAAATAATCAAGACTCTAAAAGATTATAACTTTACCGATTTTAATTTTAATAATGATGAATTAAAAAGTGATAAAATTGGTAAATTAGCTTCTCTAATATCAGGGTATAAAGAATTAAGAGAAATCTTATTACTTTCTCAAAGAAAGTTTGCTAATAAACGTCATTCAAAAAGACTAGGGGTGATTTTAGATGGAAGAGATATAGGTACAGTAGTTCTCCCAAAAGCAAATATAAAATTTTTTGTAACAGCATCTTTGCCAGTTAGGGCAGAAAGAAGATGGAAAGAGTTGATTTCCTTAGGACAAAGTACTATAAAGCGCCATGTCGAAAAAGATTTAAGAGATAGGGATGAACGTGATAGTAAGAGAAAGCATTCACCTTTAATTATATCTCCAGATGCAGTCTTAATTGACACCACTAATTTGGACGCCGATGAAGTATTTTTATTGGCTAAAAATAATGTAGAAGAGTACTTAAGATATTAAGTATATTTTAGCTTTTGGTGGGAAGCATTTTAACCCAGTTATTATAATTGGTGCATCAGATAGTTTTAAGGAATAAATTTAAAATGGTTAATAAACAAGAAATAAATAAAACAGAATCATTTGCAGAATTATTTGCAGAACAAATTAAACAAGATGATAAAAAAGAAGGCCAAGTTGTAAAAGGCACAGTAATATCAATAGAAAACGATATGATAATTATTGATGTAGGTTATAAAACAGAAGGTAGAATAAATATAAGAGAGTTCTCTGGAAAAGATAATAAGAAAGCACTAGAAGTTGGCGATGTAATAGATGTATATTTAGAAAAAATAGAAAATAGATTTGGAGAAGCAGTGTTATCTAGAGAGAAAGCTCGTAGAGAGGAATCTTGGGAAACACTTGAAAAAGCATCAGAAATTAAAGAAAAAGTAAATGGAACTATTTTTGGAAGAGTAAAAGGAGGCTTTTCTGTTGATCTAGATGGAGCAATTGCTTTTCTTCCTGGAAGTCAAGTTGATGTTAGACCTACACGTGATTCTAATCACTTAGTAGGAAGCACGCAATTATTTCACATTTTAAAAATGGATCGAAGAAGAGGAAATATAGTTGTTTCTCGAAGATCTGTATTAGAAGAATCACGTGCTGAAGCAAAAGCTGAATTAGTTTCTACGATGGAAGAAGGACAAGTTCTTGAGGGTATAATTAAAAATATTACAGATTATGGAGCTTTTGTTGACTTAGGAGAAGTTGATGGCCTGTTGCATGTTACTGATATATCGTGGAAAAGAATTAGTCATCCTACCGAAGCGCTTTCTATTGGGCAAAAAGTTAAAGTTCAAGTTATAAAATTTAATTCAGAAACACAACGAATTAGTTTAGGAATGAAACAGTTAGAAGAAGACCCATGGATGATTGCTCAAAATAAATATAAAGTAGATGATAGGTTTACAGGAAGAGTGACTAACATAACTGATTATGGTGCATTTGTAGAATTAGAATCAGGCATAGAAGGTTTGGTCCATGTATCTGAAATGAGTTGGACTAAAAAAAATATGCAGCCTGGAAAGATAGTTTCTACTTCTGAAGAAGTTGAGGTAATAGTTTTAGAAATAGATTCAGAAAAGAGGAGGATTAGTTTAGGTATGAAACAATGTAAACCTAATCCTTGGTTAGATTTACAAAAAAATTATGAGATTGGTTCAGAAGTAGAAGGAGAAGTTAAATCTATAACTGAATTTGGGCTTTTCATAGGATTACCTGGAGATATGGACGGATTAATTCACCTTTCTGACTTAGATTGGAATTCTACTGGAGAAGATATAATAAGTAATTTTAAGAAAGGAGACATGGTTAAAGCTAAACTTCTAGAGATAGATATTGGAAAAGAAAGAGTAAGTTTAGGAATAAAGCAATTAACCAAAGATCCAATGCAAGATAATAGTAATCTAAAAAAAGGAAATGTTATTACTACGGTTATTAAAAGTATTAGCGAAAAAGGTTTACACGTTGAAATTAGTGAAGGTGTAAATGGTTTTGTTAAGAAATCAGAATTAGCTAAAGAAAGATCTGACCAGAAAGTAGAAAGATTTGCCGTAGATGAAAAAATAGATGCGAGAATCTTATCAGTAGATTCTAAAAGTAGAGAAGTTTCTTTATCTATAAAAGCAATTCAAGTAGCAGAAGAAAAGCAAGCTCTTAAGGATTATGGGTCGGTAGATTCTGGGGCTTCGCTAGGAGATATACTTGGAGCAGCGTTAGAGAAAAAAGCTAAAAAAAATGATAAGAATACAGAAGATAAACCTAAAAAGGAAGTAAAGTCCAAATCAAAAACAGCGGTTAAAAAAACTGCTGCTAAAGAAAAAAAAGTTTCTAAAAAAGATGTAAAATGAAATAAATTTAAACTAATAAAGTAGTTTATTAAATTTTAGTTTAGTGGCAGAATGATTCTATATAACTAAAATGGTTACTTTTTTGGGAAATTTTGTAGAATGACTAAAAGTGAATTAATAAATTTGATTAAAGACCAATGTCCAGGTTTAGAAAGTGCAGAAACTGAAGAAGCTGTCCAATTATTCTTTGATGAAATTATATCAGGTCTTACTTCAGGAAATAGAATTGAGTTAAGAGGTTTTGGCTCTTTTTCTATAAAAAGTAGGGCACCAAGAATTGCTAGAAATCCTAGAACTGGCGAAAAAGTTGAGGTTAGTAGTAAATTACTACCTTACTTTAGGGCAGGAAAAGAATTAAATAATTTAATAAATTCCTAAGTATTTAATTTAGGTGAATTTTATGTTTAAACAATTTTTGTCAAAAATATTATTTTTATGTTTTTTAGTCTTGGTGATATTTTTTTCAATTTCTAACCCTGAAAATGTTTTAATAGGTATTTGGCCTTTTAATAATAGAATTGAAATACCTTTGTTCTTTTTTACTATAGTGTCTTTAACTTTAGGTATTTTCATAGGAATGCTTGTATCACTATTCTCAACTATAAATAAAAGATAATTTTATTGGAGAAATAAATTAATGGACTTTAAAAATAAAATAATAGTAGCTATAGATACAATAGATTCTGATAATGCTTTAAGATTAACTAAAATTATTCCTGATGTTGGAGCATTTAAGTTAGGGCTGGAATATTTTTGCTCTAATGGGCCAGAAGGAATAAAATTAATATCTGATACAGGTGTTAAAATATTTTTAGATTTAAAGTTCCACGATATACCTAATACTGTCGTTGGTGCTATAAAAGCTATTTTAAATTTACAACCATATATGATTACTGTGCACACATCTGGTGGTTATAATATGTTAAGAAAAGCTAATGAAATTGTTACAGAATACTGTCATTCAAAGTCTATAAAAAGACCTTTAATATTGGGTGTTTCGGTCCTTACTAGCATAGATAAAAATGATTTTTCATATTTAGGTATTAAAGGTACAGTTGAAGATCAAGTAATTCGTTTAGCTAAATTAGCAAAGGATGCTGGTTTGGATGGTTTAGTAAGCTCTGCAAAAGAGCTAAAAATCATTAGAAAAGAAATTGGAAAAGATCTCTTACTTGTAACGCCAGGGATTAGACCTATTGGAGGGGAAATTAATGATCAAAAAAGAATAGTTACTCCTAGTCAAGCTATTAATGATGGAGCCAATTTTTTAGTTATAGGCAGACCTATAACTGCTTCTAAGGATCCTCGTAAATCCTTAGAAGATATTTCTAAAGAAATTTAGTATGAATCATTCTCCAAAAATTAAGTTTTGTGGATTAGCAGAAAAAGAACAAGTTGCCTTTGCTGTTAAAAATAATATTTATTGGGCAGGTTTTATTTATGTAAAAGGTTCATCTAGATTTATTACTTATGAGAATTCTAAAAATATTATTTCTAATTTTAAAGATAAAATAAATTTTGTAGGGGTTTTTGTTAATGCAGATAATGATAATATAGAATTAGGTATAAATGCTGGTATAGATTATATTCAGTTGCATGGTGAAGAAAGTCCGAAGAGGTGTGAAGAGATTAAAAATTTTTTTAAAAAGCCAATAATAAAAGCTATACCTATTGAAGATGAATCTGATTTAAAAAATATAGAAAATTATAATAATGTTTGTGATTATTTTCTTTTTGATAAAAAGAATACAAATAAAAAGGGATATAATGGTGGAACAGGTAAGACTTTCGACTGGAACATTATTTACAAAAATAAAAAATGGCTAAGTAAATTTAAGCCATGGATTTTATCTGGTGGTCTAGATATATATAATATTAACCAAGCTATTAATTTAACTGAAACAAAAGCTATAGATGTTTCCTCAGGCATAGAGTATAGTTCTGGAATTAAGAGCATGGAATTAATGGATTTATTTGTTAAAAAAATTAATAATTATGATTATG
>JAQWLZ010000006.1 GCA_029247025.1 Alphaproteobacteria bacterium
GAATATAAATCTTAAAGAGATTTCAGATTTAGATAAAAGAGAGTTGGTAATATTTATACCTATTATAATAGGCGTATTTTGGTTAGGTATTTATCCTGAAAGCTTTTCTATAGAATTTAGAGAGTCGGTACTAAGCTTAATTAATGCTTTTAACAATAGAATTATTAATTAGTTATTTGTGGAGGAATAATTGAATTCAATATCAAATATTTTAGATATAAGTATTGCTTTTCCAGAAATATTTCTTTCACTTTGGCTTCTTATTTTAATACCTTTAGGAGTTTACTCAGGTGGAAGTAAATTAAATAGACAATCATATTTTTCTATCTTTTCAATATTTGGACTTTTAGGAACATTATTAATATTATTAATGGGAGATCATAGAGCATCATTAGGTTTTTATGATTTAGTTGTTACAGATAGATTAGTTGTTTATTTAAAATCTCTAATTTTATTTTCAGCTATTATAGTACTCATAATTTCTGAAAAATATAGAAGTATTGAAAACTTATATATATTTGAATACCCTTTATTAATTCTATTTTCTATTCTTGGTATGTTAGTTATGCTTTCATCTAATGACTTTATTACCCTCTACCTAGGTTTAGAGTTGCAATCTCTATCATTATATGTCTTAGCCTCAGCTAAAAAAGACTCTTTAAAATCATCTGAGGCAGGTCTTAAATATTTTATACTTGGAGCTTTAGCATCTGGTTTCTTTTTATTTGGTGTATCTTTATTATTTGGAATAACCGGAACAACTTCTTTTACATTACTTAGTTTTAATTATTTAAACCCTAATGAAATAAGTCTTTTATTAATATTCTCTGTCGTATTAATTATTTCTTCTATGGCATTTAAGTTATCTATTGCTCCATTTCATATGTGGACACCAGATGTATATGAAGGAGCTCCTACATCAATAACTGCCTTTTTTGCAATAGTTCCCAAAATAGCTGCTATTGGGGTTTTAATGAGAATTCTTTATATTGCTTTAGGTGATGTTCATACTATTTGGTTTCAATTAGTATTTGCTTTAGGATTATTATCTATATTTGTAGGAGCATTTGGTGCTCTTTTTCAAAAAAATATAAAAAGATTAATGGCTTATAGTGCTATTAGTAATGTAGGATATATATTTTTAGCTTTAAGTTTGGGAAGCCAACTTGGATTAGAAGCATCTTTAATTTATATTACAGTATATTCTATATCTGCAATAGGTGTTTTTATATTTATATTATCTATGGAAAAAGATAAAATAATGTTGGATAATATTTCCAGTTTTGCTGGATTATCAAAATCTAATCCTTTTTATTCTGTATGTTTGGCAATTTTACTTTTATCAATGGCTGGTTTACCCCCATTAGCTGGCTTCATTGCTAAATTTTATGTTTTTAAAGCTGTAGTTGTTTCAGGTTATATTTGGGTGGCTGTTATTGGAATCATTGGGAGTGTAATTTCTGCATATTATTATTTAAATATAATTAAAGTTATGTATTTAGAGGAACTAGAAGAATCTTTTGTGATAGAATCTAAAGCTAGTATGAAAATTATATTATTTTTAAGTACACTATTTATTTTAACTTTTATAATTTTTGCAGATAGTTTTATAAATTTTATGACTTATATCAGTAGAGCAATTATTTTGTGAGTGATATTTCGAAATTAAGTTCTGGATATGAAATACTAGAGTTTGAAGAGTTAGACTCTACTATGCTTACTTTAAAAGATTTAGCTTTATCTGATTGTAATATTAAAACTGTTGTTATAGCAAAAAGACAAAAAAAAGGGAGGGGTAGGCATGGAAGAGTTTGGGAATCTCCTGAGGGAAACTTATATTTTTCATTTTTAAGAGAAGCAGAAAAAAATTTAAATAATAATATGTTTGCACCTGTATTTATAGTGGCTTTAAGTTTAGCTCATAGTATTATTGATGCTTCAGAAAAAAAAATAATACCAAAAATAAAATGGCCTAATGACATTTTAGTTAATAAATCTAAAATTGCGGGTATATTAATAGAGTACATAAATATAAAAAATAAGAAAGATCTACTTAATATTGGAATAGGTGTAAATATAATTTCTAATCCTAAAAAATCAATTTATCCTGCTACAAATTTACAAAAAGAAAATGTTAATATTAGTCCAAAAATGTTATTAAATATTTTTTTAAATCAATTTGATAAAATAAATAAAATTTATAAGGTTGATGGAATAGAGAAGATATTTGATATGTGGTATGATTTAGGTCATAAAATAGGAGAGTCAGTAAGTGTTAAAGTTAAAGATAAAAAAATAATTGGAACCTTTAATGGATTAAGTAAAGAAGGGAGCTTATTAATTATTAATGAAAATGGTATAGAAGAAGTTATATTAGCAGGAGATGTTTTTATAATATGAATAAAAAAATATTTAATAAAACTATTATGGTAATAGATGTAGGTAATACTAATACAGTTTTTGCTTTAGTGAATAGTAATGGTATTTTTCATAAGTGGAGAATGTCTACTATTGTTCATAGAACAGCTGATGAGTATGAAACACATTTAAATGCTTTTATTAGTAAAATTAATAATTTAGATATATCTGAGGTAATTATTTCTTCAGTAGTGCCAGCAGTAAACCATGAATTAAAGTCATTTATTTCTAGGTTTTTTAATATATCACCTAAAATAATTGGGGATAACATTACTCCAAAGTTAACTGTTTCACTTGATCGGCCAGATGAAGTCGGAGCAGATAGATTAGTAAACAGCTTAGCTGCAAATAAAATTTATGGTAGTTCAATAATTGTTGTAGATTTTGGTACAGCCACAACTTTTGATATAGTAGATGAAAATGGTTCATATATTGGAGGTATTATTTCTCCAGGAGTACATTTATCTATGGATGCTTTAGATAAGGCTACTGCAAGATTGCCACGAATAGCTATCAGTAAACCAGATAGAGTAATAGGAAATAATACTATATCAGCTATGCAGTCTGGAATATTTTGGGGTTATTTAGGTCTATTAGAAGGTGTAATAGACAGAATTAAAAATGAAAATGATAAAGTGATTAAAGTTGTAGCTACTGGTGGATTATCAAAATTATTTAAGCCTTATACACAAGTAATAGATTTTATAGATGAGGATCTTACATTAAAAGGTATTGCTTTGACCTGGGATTTTGAGTTGGATATATTTTCATAATGAATTTACCTCGACCTAAGAATGATGAATTAATGTTTTTACCTTTAGGAGGGTCTGGCGAAATTGGTATGAATTTCAACTTATATGGTCATGCTGGTAAATGGTTAATAGTTGATTGTGGTGTAACTTTTGGAGATCCATTATATGGCTCAGTAGATGTTGCTATGCCGGATATTATTTCTATAGAAGAACATGCCAACAGTATTTCAGGTCTTTTATTGACTCATGCACATGAAGATCATATAGGCGCTGTTCATCATTTATGGCCTTATTTAAGATGTCCTATTTATGCCACTGATTTTGCAGCGGAAGTTCTGATAAGAAAACTTAAGGATGTTGGCTTAGAAAAAGAGGTAGAAATTAATATAATAAAAATTGACTCTAAAATTAAAATCGGACCATTTGATATTGAAATTATAAGTATGTCACATTCTATAATAGAACCTTCTTCGGCCTTGATATCAACAAAAGCAGGAACTGTATTTCATACTGGAGATTGGAAAATAGATTATAATCCTCAATTAGGTGAAGGTATAGATCATAAGAGATTAAAAAAATTATCAAATGAAAATATTTTAGCAATGGTTTGTGATTCTACTAATGTATTAGTTGAGGGGACTTCAGGTTCAGAAGAAGATGTAATAAAGCCTCTGACAAATATTATTAAAGAAAGTAAAGGAAGAGTTTTTGTTTCAACATTTGCTTCTAATGTTACTAGATTAAATACATTAGCAAAAATTGGATTATCATTAGGAAGAAAAGTTGCTTTAGTAGGGCAGTCTATGTGGAGGATGACAGAAATTGCAAAAGCTTGTGGATATTTATCCAATCTTCCTTCATTTGTTTCAGAGAGAGATATAAAAAATTTTGATAAAGATAAAATTTTAATTATTTGTACAGGTTCTCAAGGTGAGCCTAGAGGAGCATTAAATAGAATAGCTCATGGTACACATAGAGATGTAACAATTAGTAATGAAGATACAGTAATATTTTCATCTAGAGTTATTCCTGGAAATGAAGTAAGTATTTCAGAAATGCAAAATAGATTGTCTGAACTTGGAGCTAACATTATTGAATCTACGAATGATTGCTTAATTCATGTTAGCGGTCATCCAGCAAAAGAAGAATTGGCTCAAATGTATTCTTGGGTCAAACCTAAAACGTTAATAGCTGTACATGGTGAAACTAGACATATTAATGCTCATGTCAAGTATGCTCTAGGTCAGCAGATTAGTAATGCTATACCAGGAAGAAATGGATCACTTATTCAATTAGCGCCTGGAGAGCCAAGATTTATTGGAGAATTAGAGCATGGAAGATTAATTGTGGATGGAAATGATTTAATAACTAGAAATTCGGAAGTAATTAAACAAAGACATAAAATGATGTATAATGGCTCTGTACATGCAGTCTTATTAGTAGATAATGATTATAATTTACTTTCTGATCCAAGTGTAATGGCGGCTGGTTTAGCTGAAATAATTGAAGACGATAATCCCGAAAATTTCATTAAAAATTTTATTAAAGATGATATAAAATCATATTATAAGTCTAAGAAGCTTGATAAAAATTATATTGAAGATAGCATGACGCTGGCTCTAAAAAGAATTATTAAAGTCAAATATATGAAAAGGCCATTATTAAAGTTAGAAATTAATATTTTAAATTAAGTAGGTGAAAGATGATAGGTAAATTAAATCATGTTGCAATAGTAGTTCCTTCAGTTTCTGATGCATCTAATCAATATAAAAATATTTTAGGGGCTAAAGTATCTAAACCTATAGATTTACCAGATCATGGCGTCAAAACTGTATTTATTGAACTAGATAACACAAAGATTGAATTATTAGAACCAATTGGTGATAATTCTCCTATAGAAAAATTCCTAAAGAAAAACCCATCCGGTGGCATGCATCATATTTGTTATGAAGTTCAGGATATTAAGGAAGCGTGTTCCAAAATGAAAGAGGTGGGTGCAACGATATTAGGCTCTGGTAAACCTTCTATAGGTGCTCATGGCAAACCTGTAATATTTGTTCATCCTAAAATTTTTAATGGAACTCTAATTGAATTGGAAGAAGTATAGATGTCTTTATTTGAATATTTTATAATTTATATTGTTATTTGGTGGATATTGTTTTTTATTTCATTACCAATGGGTGTCAAAAAGTCTAAAAATATTGCACCAGGTCATGATTCTGGAGCTCCAGAAAAAACTTATCTATGGAAAAAATTTATTATTGTAAGCATTATAACTCTAATATTTACTTATTTATCAGTTTTAATAATAGATAGTAATTTAATTACTATTACTTAATTTTGTCGCATTAAAAATTTATAAGGATTTATCATGAAAAGGAGCCAGCTATTTCTTCCAACTTTAAAAGAAAATCCTTCTGAGGCATCTATAATATCGCATAGACTAATGCTAAGGTCTGGGATGATTAGGCAATCATCTTCTGGAATATATTCTTGGCTCCCATTAGGATATAAAGTTCTTAAAAATATAGAAAATATTATTAGATCTGAGCAAAATTTAATTTCACAAGAATTACTTATGCCCACGATACAAGACTCTGAAATATGGAAAAAATCAGGCAGGTTTAATGATTATGGAAAAGAAATGCTTAAATTTAAAGATAGGCACGAACACGAATTACTTTATGGCCCAACTAATGAAGAATTGATTACGGATATTTTTTCTAAAAATGTTGTGAGTTATAAAAGTTTACCAATGTGTCTATACCATATTCAATGGAAATTTAGAGATGAAATAAGACCTAGGTTTGGTGTAATGCGTGGAAGAGAATTTTTAATGAAGGATGCTTATTCATTTGATGAAAATAAAGAAGATGCAATTAAATGTTATAATAGAATGTTTTTAAGTTATTTAAGAATATTTAAAAAAATGGATCTTAAAGCAATTCCTGTAGCAGCTGACACAGGCCCTATTGGTGGAGATTTAAGTCATGAATTTATAATTTTGGCTGATACAGGTGAATCTGATATATACCTAGATAAAAATATATTAGGGGAAAATATACCTAATATTAAATATGACGAGCCTCTAGCCATTTCAGATTTAGTAGATAAACTAACTTCTTATTATACAGCAGCTGATGACAAGCATAATGAAGATATATACATAAAATCTGTAAAAGAAAATGACAGACTTAAAACTAGAGGAATTGAGGTAGGTCATTTATTTTACTTTGGAAATAAATATTCTAAACCATTAGAAGCAAATATTACAAATACTGATGGTCAAAATATTCCTGTAGAAATGGGCTCTTACGGGATAGGTGTATCAAGATTAGTAGGTGCAATAATTGATGCGCATAATGATGATAAGGGAATTTATTGGCCAGAGAGTGTTGCTCCATATATGTTTGGTATAGTTAATTTAAGGCAGGATGATAATGCATGTAGAGAATTGTCTGATAGTATATATAATAATTTGAGAAAAAGTAATATTGAGGTTTTATATGACGATAGAAATGAAGGTGCTGGGATCAAGCTTGCAGAAATGGACCTTATTGGAATACCTTGGCAGATTCGAATAGGGCCTAGAGGAGTAAAAAATGGTTATTTTGAATTAATGAATAGAGAAACTGGTAAAACCGTTGAAGTTGACGTTAATGAAGCTAATAATATTGCTAAGAATAAATTTTAGGATAATGATTTGATAACTTCTTATGAGTTATGGATAGCCTACAGATATCTTAAAGCAAGAAGACAAGATGGATTTATCTCTATAGTAAGTTGGTTTTCCTTAATAGGAATATCCTTAGGTGTCGCAACACTTATAATAGTGATGTCAGTTATGAACGGTTTTCGTGATGAATTATTAACTAGAATTATAGGAATGAATGGTCATGCCGCATTATATATAAATGAGAATGCTAAAGTACTTAATTCAAATAATATAGAGCCAATATTGATGGATTTTGAAGAGATTACTGATGTTATTCCAATAGTAGAATCTTCTGTAATGATTTCTTATAAAAATAGGTCTAAAGGTATAGTTGCAAGGGGTATTTATATTAATGATTTTAAAGATAATAAATTATTAATAAATAATACTTCTAGTAATACTATGGAAAATTTTATAAAAGACGATAGTGTAATAATAGGTAGTAAATTATTCCAATATTTTAATCTTTCAGTTGGTGAGAATATTACTCTTATTTCTCCTACAGGTTTAAATACTCCTTTTGGAAGTGCTCCTTTAGCAAAAAATTTTATTGTTGCAGGAACTTTTGACTTAGGCATGTATGAATATGATTCCTCATTATTATTTATAAAAATTAATAATTTAAGGGATTTCATGGGATATGAAAGTGATTATCTTGATAATATTGAAATATTTTATAATAATCCTGAAGATTCTTATATAAACTCTTATAATTTAAGAAAAAAATTAGATAATATTGAACATGGTAATACCATTGTACCTTGGACAAGTAGGCATGCACAATTATTTTCTGCTTTAGAAGTTGAAAGAAATGTTATGTTTATAATATTAACATTAATTATAATTGTTGCTGCATTTAACATTATCTCCTCAATGATTATGTTGGTAAGAGATAAAGAAAATAGTATTTCTATATTAAGAACAATTGGTGTTTCAGAAAAATCTATACTTAAAATATTTATTATAATAGGCTCTTCTATTGGTTTTATAGGAACAGCTGTAGGACTATTTATAGGTATGCTATTTTCTATAAATATAGATAAAATTCAGAAATTACTTGAAGATATGACTGGTAGTAATCTATTTTCTGCTGAGATTTATTTTTTATCTAAACTTCCTTCTAAGATTATTATTTCTGAAGTTATTGTTGTTGTTTTTATCGCTTTTGTTTTATCTTTATCTGCTACTATTTATCCAGCCTGGCGGGCCTCAAAAATTGATCCTATAAAGGTATTAAGACATGCCTAATATAAATAAATACATATTAAACTTTCAAAAAGTTTCCCATAAATTTAAACAAGGTAAAAGTATAATTAATGTTTTAAATTCAGTAAATTTTAAACTAAAAAGTAATTGCATTGTTGCTTTAGTAGGGTCATCTGGATCGGGGAAATCTACTTTTTTACATTTAGCAGGGTTGTTAGAATCTCCAAATAAAGGTAAAATATACATAAACAATAAAATAGTAAGTAAGCTTGATAATTCTGCAAGGACAAAACTTAGAAGAAATTCTCTAGGTTTTGTATACCAAAAAATTTATTTACTACCTGAATTTACAGCTTTAGAAAATGTAATGGTCCCTCAGTTAATAATTGGGATTGATAAAATGCAAGCTATTAATGAAGCAAAAAATATTTTATCATCTATGGGACTAAAAAATAGACTCAACCATAGACCTTCTTCTTTATCTGGAGGAGAGCAGCAAAGAGTTGCAATTGCAAGAGCTATAATTAATAAACCTAGCCTCATATTAGCTGATGAGCCTACTGGTAATTTAGATAGTGCCTCCTCTAATTTAATATCTAAAATATTATTACAAAGTATAAGAGAAACAAAGGCATCTGCTATTATTGCTACGCATAGTTTAGAATTAGCAAAAAAATGTGATTTAATTTATAAGATAGATAATGGTGAAATATTTTAAATTATAATTTCATATAATATTTTTTTAAGTATATTGTTTATCTATGCAGTATAGTCAGAAATATATTCATCTCAGATGCAGGTCATCTTATTCTTTAGCTCAGGGCGCTATAAAAATAGATGATTTAATTGAACTAGCTAAAGATTATAGTATGCCAGCATTGGCTTTAACAGATAATGGCAACTTATTTGGTGCTCTGGAATTTTCTATTAAAGCGGCAAAAAATGGTATTCAACCAATTATAGGTTCAATATTAGAAATAGAAATAAAAAGCAATGACAGTCAGTATGTTGATGCTAATAAATGTAAAATATTATTACTTGTAAAAAATACTAATGGATGGAAAAATTTATCATATTTAGTTAGTAAATCGTTTATTGATAACATAGATGGATTACAGGCACCTATATTATTAGATGATTTATTTTCTCATTCTGATGGTCTTATTTGTTTATTAGGTGGTATTCACGGACCATTAATGAAATATATAACTTCAGAAAAAAATTACCCAATAGATAAGATTATAAATTTATTTAAAAAGCATTTTCCAGATAGATTATTTATGGAAATTATGAGACATGGGTTAGAGCAAGAAAAGATATATGAAAATACATTCTTAAAGTTAGCACAAGAATATAGTATTCCTATATTAGCAACAAATAATATTTATTTTAATAGTTCAGATATGTATGATGCTCATGATTGTCTTATGTGTATATCAGGTGGAACAACAATAAGTGATGCTAATCGGAGAAGAATTACAAAAGATCATTATTTTAAAAATCAAGAAGAAATGATCGATTTATTTTCAGATTTACCTAATGCTATCAGTAATTCACTTATAATAGCTAATAAATGTAGTTTCTTAATGGAGGAACAACCCCCCACTTTACCTTCTTATCCAAAAAAATTAGATAAAACTGAATATCAGACGTTAATTAATGATTCTGAGGTTGGCTTAAAGCAAAGATTAAAAACTTTAGATATAGATAAGAACAAAGAAAATATTTATTTTGAGCGCTTATCTTATGAGCTAGATGTAATTTCTTCTATGGGCTTTTCTGGATATTTTCTAATTGTAGCTGAATTTGTTAATTGGGCTAAAGAAAATAATATACCTGTAGGTCCTGGTCGCGGTTCTGGTGCTGGTTCCTTAGTTGCATGGTCATTAGGAATTACAGGCTTAGATCCTATAGAATATAATTTACTATTTGAGAGGTTTTTAAATCCTGAAAGAATTTCAATGCCAGATTTTGATATTGATTTCTGTCAATCCAAGCGTGATGAGGTAATAAGACATGTTCAGAATATTTATGGAAACGATAGAGTAGCTCAGATAATTACTTTTGGTTCTTTGCAAGCGCGAGGTGCATTAAGAGATGTTGGTAGAGTTTTAGAAATACCTTATGGAAAAGTAGATGAGCTATGTAGATTAGTGCCTAATAATCCTGCTTCACCAACTACTCTTAAAGAGGCTTTAGATATTGAGCCTAAACTGTCACTAGCAATACAGTCTGGAGAAGAAATATCTCAGTTATTTGAAATTTCTCTAAAATTGGAAGGGTTATTAAAAAATGCAGCTACACATGCAGCAGGATTAGTTATTGGAGACAAACCGTTAGTAGAAATTATACCCTTGTATAAAGATCCAAAATCAAATATTCCTTCTACACAATATAATATGAAATACACAGAACTGTCAGGTCTTGTTAAATTTGATTTTTTAGGATTAAAGACTTTATCAATATTAGATATGGCTTCATCTTTATTGTCTGAAACTGATAGTTCTTTCAAATTAGAAGATATTCCTTTAGATGATGTTAATACATATAAAGAAATTAGTACTGGCGAGACTACTGGGATTTTTCAGTTAGAGAGTAAAGGTATGAGAGATGTATTATCAAAATTAAAACCAGATAGATTCGAAGATATAATAGCTGTAGTTGCACTTTACAGACCAGGACCTATGGATAATATACCTTCATTTATAAACAGAAAACATGGGCTTGAAAAAGTCGAAGTTTTACATCCATTACTTAATTCTATTTTAGAAGAAACTTATGGAATCATGATCTATCAAGAGCAAGTTATGGAAGCAGCACAAAAATTGGCAAATTATACTCTTGGCCAGGCGGATATATTACGTAGAGCCATGGGTAAAAAAATAAAAACTGAAATGGATGCACAAAGAGAAAATTTCATCCAAGGTTCTTTAAAAAATAATATTAATAAAAATTTATCATCACAAATTTTTGATCTAATAGCACGTTTTGCAGGATACGGGTTTAACAAAAGTCATGCGGCTGCTTATGCATTAATTGCTTATCAAACTGCATGGTTTAAAACAAATCATCCAGAAATATTTTTATCTGCTTTAATGACTTTTGATTCTGATTTAGCAGATAAAATTAATATATATAGAAATGAACTTAATAGGTTAGATATAAATTTATTAGGCCCAGATATTAATTATTCAATAATAAACTATTCTTTAGAACATTCATCAGATGGAAAAATTGCTGTAAGAGCTGGTCTTTGTAGTATTAAGAATATTGGTAATAAAGCGTTATCAATAGTGGTTGAAGAAAGAAAAAGAAATGGTTTATTTAAATCGTTATTAGAATTTGCTAACAGAATAGATAGCAGTTTATTGGGTAAGTCACATTATGAAAATTTGTCTCTGGCTGGAGCATTTAATTCAGTTAATATTAATAGAAGGCAAACTTTCATGTCTGCTCAAGTATTGGTTGACTTATCAATTGTCTCATCTGGAGATAAGTCTAATCAACAAGAGAACATATTTGGATCGGAAATTAATCTAGATGAAATATGGAAACTACCTGATGTCGATGATTGGAATTATAAAGAAAAGTTAGAAAGAGAGAGAACTTCTCTAGGTTTTTATTATTCTGGACACCCGTTAGATTACTCAAAAAAATTTTTAGATCAATTAGATATTATAGATATTTCATTAATTAATGAAAGTTCAGAGACAATTGTAAATACTGTTGGTGTAGTTATGCAGGTTATTGAAAGATCTTCTAAAAATGGAAGGTTTGCGAGGCTTATAATTTCAAGTACTTCTTCATTACAAGAAGTAATAATATATTCAGATATTTACGTAGAAAAAAAATTCTTATTAAAACTAGGAACCGAACTCTACTTAAAAATAGCAGTTACTAAAGATAATAATGGAACTAGTAGGCTTTTAGTTAGAGATTTATGGCCATTAGAAGCTAAACTTAATGAATTGACTTTATCTCTTGAAATAAACTTAAAAAATAATGTGAATATTAATAGTTTTATAAGTGATTTAAAATCAATTATTATACAGGATAAAAAATACAAAAAATATCCTATACATATCATTTTTAATGATGGAGAAAGTAATTTAGTTAAAATTGAAACTCATCAATATATAAAATCTGCTTTATTATTTAAAGAACGATTTGAGACATCTCAACAGGTATTATCAGTAAATCCTATACTTAAAATATAAAATTATTTATTTTATTTCTTGCGATAATTACTTTTGCAATGTAAAACAAAAATCTATTTCGCACATGAATATGGCTTTATGTATTATTGCCTTCCGGTGCTGTTTTTTCAGCTCAATTTTCATGGCGGTTTAACCGGATAAGGAGAATAAATTATGACTATGCCTAATTATACTATGAAGGAACTACTAGAAGCTGGAATTCACTTTGGACATCAATTAAATAGGTGGAACCCTAAAATGGAACCCTATTTATTTGGAGAAAGAAATGGGATTCATATTATTGATCTACAACAAACTTTTCCATTAATAAATAGTGCTCTTAAAGTTATAAGAGATATAGCAGCTGGGGGAGGAAGAGTGTTGTTTGTAGGAACAAAAAGACAAGCACAAAAAATAATTTCTGAAACAGCAATTAATTCTGGCCAGTACTATATGAATCATAGGTGGCTTGGAGGAACCTTAACTAATTGGAAAACTATTTCTAAATCTATAGTAAGGCTTAAAAATTATGATGAAATTTTAAATAAAGAAGATACAGGGTTAACAAAAAAAGAATTAGTAGGTATTCAAAGACAAAGAAATAAATTAGAGGCTTCTCTAGGTGGGATAAAAGATATGGGAGGTTTACCAGATGCTTTATTTGTTATTGATACAAATAAAGAGCATATAGCTATAAAGGAAGCTAATGTATTAAAAATACCTGTTATAGCAGTTGTAGACTCTAATAGTAATCCTGATGGGGTAGATTTTCCTATTCCAGGTAATGATGATGCAACTAGAGCTATTGCTATGTATTGCAAATTAATATCAGAGTCCATATTAGATGGTCTTCAAGCTTCATTTAGTAGTTCAGGAAAAGATATAGGCGAATCTGATCAGCTGAAAGAGAAGATTGATACTAAAAAAGATAATGTAGATATTAAAGAAAATAATAATTTAAAAGAAGATAAAATTAATACAGATAAAAAAGATGATAAGCCAATTGAAAAAACTAAAGCAGATAAAAACGATAATAAGAAAATTGAAGAAGCTAAGGTAGATAAAAATGTTTCTGACTTAAATGAAAATATAGAAAAACTAGATAAGTCTGCTGAAAGTGAAGATAAATAAAAATAATTATATAAGGAGCTTACTATGTCAGAGGTAACAGCATCATTAGTGAAAGAATTAAGAGATAAAACTGGAGCTGGAATGATGGATTGTAAAAATGCATTAGTTGAATCTAATGCTAATATTGAAGAGGCAATAGATTGGTTAAGAAAAAAAGGTATATCTGGAGCAGAAAAAAAGTCAGCTAGAGTTGCTGCAGATGGTGTTATCACTGTTTCAGTAAATAATGAGGTAGCTTCATTGGTAGAAATAAATTCAGAAACTGATTTTGTTTCTAGAAATCCAGATTTTCAAAATTTTGCTAAAAATATTTCAGAGATAGCATTACTTAATGGAAATTCTTTAGAAGAGCTTAAAAAGGCAAAATATACAAATAGTGAAAAATCAGTAGAAGATACACTTACAGATTTAATAGGACTTATTGGTGAAAATATTGTTCTTAGAAGAACTCATTTATTAAAGAAGACAGAAAATTCTGTTTTTTCATCTTATATACATGGGCAAATTAGTGATGGTTTGGGAAAAATTGGAGTTATTATATCTATTGAAAGTAATGCTGAAAAAGATAAAATTAATGAATTTGGTAAACAATTAGCAATGCATATAGCTGCTTCTAAACCTATTGCTATTAGCTCTGATGACGTTGATCCTAGTGTAATAGAAAGAGAGAGAAGTATATTAATAGAACAAGCAAAGGATTCTGGTAAACCAGATAATATAATTGAAAAAATGGTAGAAGGAAGAATATCCAAGTTTTTTTCAGAAATCACACTTTTAGACCAAACTTGGGTAATAGATGGTGAATCTAAGGTTTTAAAAATTCTTAATGATTTAGAAAAAAAATTATCTTGTAATATTCTCATAAAAGACTTTAAATATTTTATATTAGGTGAAGGTATTGAAGTTGAGAAAAAAGATTTTGCAACAGAGGTGGCTGAACAAATAAATAACTAAATTTATAGTGGATTTAATGAAAGCAATAGATAAAAATATAAGAAATAATAATAATATTTTTTCTCGTGTTATGATTAAATTATCTGGCGAGGCTCTTCTTGGTAATAAAGAATTTGGAATAGATTCTGAAATTGTTGATAAAATAACTTCTGATATAGTTAGCCTGTCTAAAACAAATACAGAAATTTGTATAGTAGTAGGGGGAGGCAATATATTTAGAGGGGTTGCTGGAGCTTCACAAGGAATAGAAAGAGGTACAGCTGACAGTATGGGTATGCTTGCTACTGTAATAAATGCTATGGCTATTCAAAATTCTATTGAGAGACAAAATGTTAATTCAAGAGTTTTATCAGCTGTTCCTATGCAAACAGTTTGTGAACCTTTTATTAGACGTAGAGCAATAAGACACTTAGAAAAAGGAAGAATAGTTATATTTGCAGGTGGAACAGGTAACCCTTATTTTACAACAGATACAGCAGCAGCTTTAAGGGCCGCTGAAATGAACTGCAGTGTTCTTATGAAAGGTACTAAAGTAGACGGAGTCTATGACAGTGATCCAATAAAATATAAAAATGCAAAAAAATATGATAAAATTACTTATTCAAAAGTCCTGTCAGATAATTTAGAAATTATGGATGCGTCAGCAATATCATTGGCAAGAGATAATAATATTCCCATAATAGTATTTTCAATAAATAGAAAAAATGCATTGTCATCTATTATAGATGGGAAAGGTATAAAAACATTAATATCTAGCTAACTTTAAAGGAAAGAAAATGGAAGAAATAGATTTAACTGATATTAAAAGAAGAATGGATAACTCTTTAGAAGTTCTAAAAACTGAATTTTCTGGTTTAAGAACTGGAAGAGCTAGTGCAAACATGTTTGAAACAATTAATGTTAATGCTTATGGGCAGGTAATGAAACTTAGAGATTTAGCTACTGTTTCTATACCAGAGGCGAAACTAGTTTCAATCCAAGTATGGGATGCGGGTAATGTTAGTTTAATAGAAAAAGGTATACATGAATCTGGTTTAAATTTGAATCCTCAGACTGAAGGTTCAATTATTAGAATTATTATGCCTGAACTAAATGAAGAAAGAAGAATAGAATTAGCTAAAACTGCTTCAAAATATGCAGAAAAATTCAAAAATAGCTGTAAGAAATGTTAGACAAGATGCAATGAATCTTGTCAAAAGACTTCATCAAAATAATAATTATACAGATGATGAACAAAGAGAAAAAGCAGATGAGATCCAAAATTTAACAAATGAAGTTATTAAATCAATTGAAACTTTATCTCTTAGTAAAGAAGAAGAAATTAAGAAAGTGTAAATCTCTATATTAGGAGTATATTAGTTGTATCCAGATCATGTTGCTATTATTATGGACGGAAATGGCAGGTGGGCAAAAAATAAGGGTTTACCTAGACTAGCAGGTCATAAGGCTGGTGTAGAACGTTTAAAAGAAATTGTAGAATCTACGGTTAATTGCAATATAAGTTTCTTAACTTTATATGCTTTTTCTTCAGAAAATTGGAATAGACCAAAGTTAGAAATAAATGACTTAATGAATTTACTTGAAAATTTTTTAAATAAAGATGCAAAAAAATTTATTAAAGAAAATATAAGATTAAGAGTTATTGGAAGAAGAGATAGATTAAATAAAAGAATTATTAATAAAATAGAAAAATTAGAAATTAATTCTAATAAAAATAACGGATTAAATTTAATAATAGCTTTGGATTATGGAGGTAGAGAAGATATTAGAAGCGCAATAATAAATATATATAATGATTTTGTTAGAAATAATAAATCTATTGAGAGGTTAACATTAGAAGAAATAGAAAACAATTTAATGACAAATGGTATTCCTAATCCAGATCTAATAATTAGAACAAGTGGTGAATATAGAATAAGCAATTTTTTGTTATGGCAATCTGCTTATTCTGAGTATGAATTTGTTAGTTGTAATTGGCCTGATTTTAATACTTCTACATATATAGAAGTATTAAAAAATTTTGAAAATAGAGACAGAAGGTACGGTCAGATAAATGAATGTTAAATTTATAAATAATAATGTAATACATAGAATTTTATCATCTATAATTTTAATAATATTTGCTTTATCTAGTATATATATAGGTGGTAATTTCTTAATATTCGTACTATCTACTCTAGTTTTTATAATGACTTATGAATGGGTAACTATTTCAGAAAATATAACTTCAATATTATTAAAGTGCACTAAGTCTTCATTCAATGTTATTGTTTTTTTACTTAGTTTATTAACTATACAGTTTAGTATTATTTTTTTTATAATTATCCTTATACTTAATATTAGTTCAAAGAATACGTCAAAAATAAATAAGTTATTTGTAATAATAGGACCAATTTACTTATGTTTACCATTTATCTTTCTTTATGAGATAAGAAATTTAGATCAAGGATTTGATTTAATTTTATGGTTTTTATTTGTTGTATGGTCAACTGATATATTTTCTTATCTTTGTGGTAAATATTTCGGTGGTAAAAAACTTTGGGTATCTTTATCTCAAAATAAAACTTGGTCAGGTTTTATATTAGGAATATTTGCAGGAACGATAACTAGTTTAATATGCTTTTATATTAGAGAATATAACATTTTAAATGCTTTGTCCTTTGGTTTTGTAATAGCAATTTTTACACAATTAGGCGACCTATTTGAAAGTTGGGTTAAAAGGAAACATTCTATAAAAGATTCTGGAAAATTAATACCTGGCCATGGAGGAATCTTAGATAGATTAGATGGATTTATGATGAGTAGTCTTATTTTCTACATTGGTTATAATCTATATGTCTAGTGATAATAAAAAAATTATTTCAGTTTTTGGTGTTACTGGATCAGTTGGACAATCAACATTGGAGATACTCAAATTAAATGTTCAAAATTTTATTGTTGATACTCTTGTTTCTAATAATAATGTTCAAGGCCTTGTGCAGGCAGCAAAATTATTAAAACCTAGTTTAGTTATAATAAATAATAATGAAAAATTTATAGAACTCAAGAATGCTCTTAAAGATTATGATATTACTATAGCCTCCGGCACTGAAGCCATTATAGATGCATCAAAAAGGAACGTAGATATATTGGTTGCTGGTATATCTGGTTTTGCAGGGTTAAATTCAACTATTAATGCAATTGGAAGTGCTAATATAATAGCATTAGCTAATAAAGAATCTATAGTTTGTGCAGGACCAATTTTATTAAACAAGGCTAAAAAAAGTAATAGTAAAATAATACCTGTTGATTCTGAGCACAATACATTATTTCAAATTTTAAAAGACACGGATATTGATGATGTTTCAAAATTAATTATAACTGGTTCTGGAGGACCATTTAGAGGTTTTTCATTAAAACAACTTGAAAGGGTAACTCTAGAAGATGCAATAAATCACCCTATATGGAATATGGGTAAGAAAATTAGCATAGATTCGGCAACTTTAATGAATAAGGGTTTGGAATTAATTGAAGCATCCTATTTATTTGAAATAGATCAAAATAAGATTGAAATTATTATTCATCCTGAATCTATGATTCATGGCATTGTAGAGTATAAAGATGGCACAATGAATGCTGGTATAAGTATGCCAGATATGAAATATCCAATTTCATATGCATTAAATTTTCCAAATAAAGCTAATTTAAATTTTAAAAGGCTTAACCTAGCATTGGTTGGAAGTTTAAATTTTGAAGAAGTTAATAAATCAGTATTTAAATCTATTGCTATTAGCAGATATGCTCTTAAAGAAGGACATACTTTTGTGATAAGTCTTAATGCAATAAATGAAATAGCCGTGGAATATTTTATAAAAAGAAATATAAAGTTTACATCTATCATTAATATATTAGAGGAAGCTATGAGTAAAATTATTGCTAATAAAATCTTCACTTTAGAGGACATAGTTATGACTGATAAAGAGGCTAGAAGTATTACGCGTCAAATTATTAATATTGGAAATTTTTAATGATTATTTTATGGTTTTTAATTCTTCTTACAGTAATAGTATTTGTTCATGAAATGGGACACTATTTAATTGCTAGATTAAATGGGGTAAAAGTTGAGGTTTTTTCAATAGGCTTTGGAAAGGAACTGTTTGGCATAAATGATAAATATGGTACTAGGTGGAAGATTTGTCTTATACCTCTTGGTGGGTATGTAAAATTTTACGGTGATGCAAATTTGTCTAGTAATTTACCAGATGATAAGTTTAAATCTTTATCAGAAAAAGAAATAAATGAAACATTTCATATAAAGTCATTAAAACAGAAGGCTGCAATTGTCTTTGCGGGACCATTAGCCAACTTTATATTTGCTTTTTTAATATTTTTATTACTTTTTCTAATAAAAGGAGCGCCATCTGATATTAAATATTACCCTGTTATCAATAATATTTTAGCAGACTCAGCAGCCTCTAAAGCTGGTTTTAAAATTGATGATAAAGTTATTATGATTAATGGAATACAAGTAGACAACTTTTTAGATATAAGAGACATTGTAATTTCTAATCCATCTAAAGAAATTAACTTTAAAATAATTAGAAATGGAAATATCTATGATATTATAGCTATACCTAATCCAGTAGAATTAATAGACGAAAATGGAAACAAATATATTAATGGAAGAATGGGCTTTTCTGCAAAATATGAAACCATATATGAAAAGTTAACTCTAAAACAAGCCTTTATTAAATCTTTATCTGATACGTATACATATACAATAAAAACTTTTCAGGGTATTACAGATATCGTTATAGGAGAAAGGAGTGCTTCAGAACTTGGTGGACCAATAATGATAGCTACAGTGGCATCAAAAGCTGCAAATAGAGGTATAGAATCTTATTTATTTATAATGGCAATAATATCAATAAATCTTGGTTTGATAAATCTCTTTCCTATTCCTCTGTTGGATGGAGGACATTTATTATTATATGGTATACAAAGTGTTACTAAAAAAGTTATAAATGAAGCTTTTTTAAAATATTATTATGGAATGGGTATGTTTATAATTTTTGCACTAATGATTTTAGTCAATTATAATGATTTAATAAAACAATTAAATTAGTATATAATAATTATAATATTATCAGAAAGCATTTAAATGAAGTTATTTAATAAATTTAAAATTTTATCATTGTTATTTTGTATTTTAATGTTTTCTATAAATTTTGTTTATGCACAAAACTCAAATGATATAATTTCTAATATAAAAATTGAGGGTAATCAAAGAGTAGAATTAGAAACAATATATTCTTATCTTAATGTATCAAAAGGAGAAAATTTTGATATAGATAAATTAAATAACTCCCTTAAGAATTTATATTCTACTGGTTTTTTTTCAGACGTAAATATTTTGAGAGATAATTCTACTATAATCATTAAGGTGGTTGAAAATCCAATAATTAATAAAGTTGTATTTGAAGGTAACAATGAAATAGAGGATGACGTCTTAGCTTCAGAAGTTAGTGTTAAATCAAGAAACCTATTTACTAGAACTAAAATACAAGAAGATGTTCAAAGAATATTATCTTTATATAGAAATGAAGGAAGCCTATCAACTAAAGTAAAGCCTAATATTATCAGTTTAGACCAAAATAGAGTTGATATAGTTTTTGAAATAAATGAAGGTGAAAATACTATAATAAATTCTATAACATTTAATGGTAATAAAAATTTTTCAGATAGAAAGCTAAGAGATACAATTATTACAAGGCAAACTAGGTGGTATTCAATATTAAGTTCTAGTGATAAATATGATCCTCAGCAAATACAGGTGGATGAAAATTTATTAAGAAAATTTTATAAGGATAATGGATATGCAGATGTATCAATAGAAGCAGCTGTTGCTCAATTAGATAGAGAAAAAGATGGTTTTAATATTATTTATACAATTGATGAAGGAAAAAAATACGTATATGGAGATATAGAAATTTCAAGTAATATTTCAGAAATTGATATTGATATAATTAAAATTGGATTAAAAATTGAGGAGGGTGATGTCTATAGTGCAGGTAAGATAGAAAATACAATTAAAATTATAAATAAATTAGTAATTGAACAAGGTTTCCCATTTACAGAGACATTTCCAGAAGTTGATAGAGTAGAAAATACTAATAATTTATCCGTTTTATTTAGAATAAATCAAGCAGATAAAAAATATATAGACAGAATAATTATAAGGGGTAATGAGAGAACATTAGATAGGGTTATAAGACGGAATATAAGATTAGCCGAAGGAGATGCATATGTTGCAAGTTTATTGGCCAGATCAAAAACATTAATTACAAATTTAGGCTTTTTTTCTAAAGTAGATTTAACTGAAAATACAACTGCTAAACAGGGTGCTTCTGATATTATTGTTGATGTACAGGAAACTTCTACAGGAGAATTAAGCTTCGGAGGAGGATTTTCTAGTCAGGTTGGAGGGTTATTGAATTTAGGAATCTCAGAAAGAAACTTTATGGGTAAAGGTCAAAGGATTTCATTGGTATCGAAATTTTCTGAGAGAGAAGCTGATTATACTTTTAGTTTCTCTGAACCATATTTTATGAATAGAGATTTATATGCAAGTACTAATTTATACAATAACAAAATTGATTATAAAGAAAGTAGTTATGAGCTCGAGAGACAAGGTTTTAATTTATCAGGTAATTTTACGTTAGATGAATTTATTAGACAAGGTCTTAGATACAGTCTTGAAGCTAGAGAACTAACTCCTAGAACAGGAGCTTCTGCATCTATTATGTCTGAAAAAGGAGAAACAGTTTTATCTGAATTAAGTACCTCTATAGATATTGATACTACAGACAATAGAAATTTGCCAACAGAAGGGTACTCACTAGCTTTAGCATCATCATTTGCAGGGTTAGGGGGTGACAAGGAATTCTTAAGAATTAATAATAATGCAGATTATTACAAATCCTTTAACGATGCGTCTATAATATTGAATGTAGGATACAATGCTGGAGTAATTATTGGTCTAGATCAAGATATATTAATTTCAGATAGATATTTTTTAGGTGGAAATAGTTTTAGAGGGTTTGATCAATCTGGTCTTGGCCCTAGAGATTCAAATAGTTCTGATTCATTAGGCGGTAACTTATTTTATACAGGATCTATAAAAGCAAGTTTTGGAATAGGCTTGCCTCCTGAATTGGGTGTTAAAGGAAATTGGTTTGCTACTGCAGGGTCATTAACTGGAATAGATAAAACTACTGTGTCTTATAAAGATGATCCATCAATTAGATTATCTACTGGTGTAGGAATATCTTGGAATTCTCCATTTGGTCCAATAAGCGTTATATTTTCTGAAGCAATTCTTAAGGAAGATTATGACATAACTGAATCAGTATCTTTTGGCATTGGTCAAAAATTTTAATTTAATAATGATAGGAAAAAATAATGATAATTTTTAGAGTAAATACATACTTAAATATTTTAAAGGTGTTTTTGGTTTCAATATTTTGTATAAATATTTCATTAGCGCAAGAAGAAAACTTAGATGAAAATAATAGCGATTTATCTAATCAAACATTTCCAATAGCAGTTGTTGATATGCAAAGAATAGTTGGACAATCTTTGGCGGCTGTTAAAGTTAGAGCATATATAGAGAATAAAAAAGAAGAGTTTGGTACAGAACTTAAGAATGAAGAGCAAGAATTAAAGGCCATACAAGAAGATTTAGCTAGTCAAAGATCTATTATGCCACCAGATGAATTTGCAGAACTAGAAGCCAGCTTTAGAAAGAGAGTAGAGGCTTTACAGCAAATGGTAGCAGAGCGGAATCAATTACTTGAAGAAATGCTATCTAAAAGTGTTCAAATAATTCAACTTGAGGCTATTAAGATTATTACTGAAATAGGAAAGGAAAAGGGGTTAGCTCTTACTTTAGATACATCTACAGTAGTTATTGCAGCAAATTCTATTAATATTTCTAGTTCTGTAATTGAGTTATTGAATATTAATTTACCTGAAGTAGATATGGATGCTATAATTAGTAAAGAGTAAATAATAATTATTGAATAGTAATAGAATGGTTAATGAAATTTTTCATAGTGTATCAGGTCCTTTTTCTATAGTTGAAATTGCCAAATTAATTAATGCAAAAATCTATAATTTAAATAATAAAAATTTATCTATATCTGGTGCATCTGATGTTGATAATGCTATTCCTGGTGAAATTACATTTATAACTTTTAATAATACTATTGGAAAGCTTAAAAATTCTCTTGCATCAGCATGCATTGTAAATGAATATGATGAAAATAGTATTCCTAAAAATATGGTTTGTCTAGAAGTTAGTAATGCTCATATCGCATATGCTAAAGTTGCTCAACAATTTTATCCTAAAGATAAATTTATACCAAAAATAAGTAAGCTATCAAACTTGCCTGACAATTATAAGAAGTCAACCACTATCAGAGTTGATGATTTTGTTGTAATTGAAGAAAATGTTATATTAGAAAATAATGTCTCTATTGGTGCAGGATGTTTTATAGGAAAAGGCGTTAAAATTGGAGCTAATTCAAGTATAGGAAAAAATGTAACTATTGAGTGTGCTGAAATAGGAAGAAATGTATTAATTTATTCAGGTGTAAGAATAGGACAAAGTGGTTTTGGTTTTGCTCCTAGTTCTGAAGGACATATTAAAATTCCACAAGTTGGAAATGTAGTAATAGGAAACAATGTTGAAATTGGCTCTAATAGTTGTATAGATAGAGGAAGTAATGGTTCAACAATTATTGGTGATGGAACTTATATTGATAACTTGGTCCATATAGCTCATAATGTGAATATAGGAAAATTCTGCGCTATTGCAGGACAAGTAGGTATAGCTGGAAGCGCTATAATTGAAGATTATTGTATGTTTGGAGGACAAGTTGGTATAGGAGGGCATATAACTGTTGGTAAAGCTAGCCAAGCAGGAGGGCAAGCAGGCATAACAAAAAGTTTAAAAGCAGGCTCTAAAGTAAGTGGAACGCCAGCTATACCATTAATACAATATCATAGACAAGCATTAAAACTAAAAAAAATAGTCAAGGGTAAAGGTAGTTAAATATGAACGAAGATATTAGTAAAAAAACGGTAAAACTAGTAAATATAGAAAAGATTATTAATATGATTCCGCATAGGTATCCTATGCTTTTAATTGATAAAGTAGAAGATTTAATTTTAGGACAATCTGCTGTTGGTATTAAAAATGTTACCGCTAACGAAAATTTTTTTACAGGTCATTTTCCATCTAAAATGGTTATGCCCGGAGTACTTATGATAGAAAGTATGGCTCAGACATGTGCAGTATTAGTTATTGAAACCCTTGGAAAAAATGCTGAAGGAAGTCTAGTTTATTTTATGTCCGTTGATGGTGCTAAATTTCGTAAACCTGTTACACCTGGAGATCAAATAAAATTTAATGTAGATAAAATCAAGAATAGAGGAAAAGTATGGAAATTTCAGTGTAAGGGTTACGTTGAAAATGAACTTGTTTCTGAAGCAATTATATCTGCCATGATTATGGCTGAATAAAATGATTGATAATATACATAGCACATCGATTATAGATAGTAAGGCAGATATAGATAATTCTGTAATTATTGGACCTTATTGCATTATTGGCCCTAACGTAAAAATTAAAAAAAATACTATTTTAAAATCTAATGTAATAGTAAATGGTCATACTGAAATTGGATCGGATTGTACTTTATATCCATTTTCTGTACTTGGAAACCCACCGCAAGATTTAAAATTTAAAGGAGAGGTTTCTAAACTTGTTATAGGAAATAATAATGTTATCCGTGAACATGTAACAATGAATCCAGGTACTGAAGGAGGAGGCTTTTTAACTAAAATTGGAAATAATTGTTTAATAATGGTTGGTGCACATGTGGCTCATGATTGTTTATTGGGAAACAATATAATCTTAGCAAATAATGCATCTTTAGCGGGACATGTTCAAGTTGATGATTTTGCAATATTAGGTGGATTAAGTGGAGTGCATCAGTTTGTTAGAATAGGTTCTCATGCTATGGTAGGAGGTTTATCAGCTTTAGAAAGTGATGTTATTCCTTATGGCTCAGTAATGGGTAATAGAGCATATTTATCCGGATTAAATATAATAGGTTTAAAAAGAAGAGGTTTTAATAGGGAAGTAATTCATGATTTAAGAAAAGCTTACAGGTTATTATTTGCTCCAGAGGGAACTATACAGGAGAGAATTAAAGATGTTTCTGATGAATTTCAAAATAATGAACCTGTTATGGATATAATTAAATTTATAGAGGGAAGTGCAAGTCGTGCTATTTGCCAGCCAAAAAATGGAAATAAAAACACCTAAATTAGCAATAATAGCCGGTAATGGAAATATACCTTTTTATTTATTAGAAGAGTGTGAAAGACAAGGCAAAGATTATTGTCTAATAATTATAGAAGGCCATGGACAGGAATTAGCTAATAAATATAAAGTAGATTTTACGGTATCCTTATCAAAAATGGGAAAAGCAATTAAATTTGTTAAAGATCTTGAAATAAGAGATATATTGATGGTTGGAGGTATTAATAGACCATCAATAAAAAATATTATTCCTGATTTATGGACAGCAAAGTTTCTTGCAAAGATAAGTACAAATATTAGCGGTGACAATAGTATATTATCTAGTCTAACTAAATCTTTAGAGAATGAAGGTTTTAAAATTTTAGCGCCAGAAAATATTATACCCTCTCTATTATGTCCAACTGGTATTTTAGGAAACCATAAACCTAATACAGAAAATAAAAAAGATATCTTTGATGGTTTTAAAATTGCTAAAACATTAGGTTTAAATGATATTGGTCAGTCTTTAGTTATTGAAAATGGTCTTGTTTTGGCTGTAGAGGCGGCTGAGGGAACTGATAGTATGATTATTAGGGCTGCATCACTAAAAAAAGAAGAAAAGGGTGGTGTTTTAATTAAAATTATTAAACCTCAACAGGATAAAAGGATAGATAGACCAGTAATAGGTATAAATACACTAAAAGCTATTAAAGATGCTGGCTTTGAAGGAGTAGCTATTGAGAGTAATGAGATTTTAATTATTAATTTTAATGAAGTAATATCTTATGCAAATGATGAAGGCTTATTTATTGAAGGAATATAAAAATAAAAAATTAAAAATTTTTATGATAGCCGGAGAATTATCAGGAGATAATCTAGGAGAAGGTCTATTGTATGAGTTAAAAAAATTAACTAGCAATAATATTGAAATATATGGTGTAGGTGGTGAAAAAATGATTTCACAGGGATTAAAGCCAATTTTTGATATAAAACATTTGGCTATAATGGGTATTCTCGAAGTTATTACAAAGATTCCTAAAATTTTTAAATTACTTAAGTTGGCTAAAAGAAAAATTATAGAAATAAGGCCAGATATTGTGATAACTATTGATGCTCCGGGATTTAATTTCAGATTACAAAAAAGTATAAAAAATTTAAATTTAAAAAGGATACACTATGTTGCACCATCAGTATGGGCCTGGAAAAGCTATAGAGCAAAAAAAATTTCTAAAATTTTAGACCATTTGTTGGTACTATACCCATTTGAAAAAGAGTATTTTACAGTTCACGGTTTAAAAACAACTTTTACTGGTCATCCAATAGCTTTTGATAACAAATATACATCTAATGATTATTATTTTGAAAGTTCTTTAAAAAGTAAATCTATATTAAAAATTGGAATTTTGCCAGGAAGTAGAACAAGTGAAATTGAAAAATTATTACCTGTTCTTATAAAGACTGCATCTTTAATTAATAAGAATTATGACAAAGTTAGATTTTATGTTGTTACTACTAAAAGTTATAAAAATAATATATCTAAACATTTTAGTGATGCATCACTAGACTATTATGTAACTGACGATCAAAAAGAAAAATATAATATATTTTCTAATATTGATTTTGTGTTATGTGCTTCTGGTACAGTTACTATTGAATTAGCGAGATCATTAACTCCTATGTTAGTTTTATATAAGTTAAATTATATTACATGGTATATAGTAAAAAACTTAGCTAAAGTTAAAACAGCTACAATTTTAAATATAATTTTAAATGAAAATTTTATCCCAGAATTATTTCAAAAAGATGTACAAGAGGATAAAATTTATAAAATAACAAAGAGTTTTATTGATAACAATAAAATTAGGAATAAGCAAATTACAAAATTAAATGATAGTGTAAATATGTTGAAAAATATGAATGCTAAACCAAACTATATTGCAGCAACGGAAATATTAAGATATTTCAAATAATAATTTAATTATTAATTATAAAGGATTTAATATGTCATCAACTGATTTTAAATTACTTCATACTATGATGAGGGTCATGGATTTGGATAAATCTATAAATTTTTATACAAAGTTTTTTAATATGAATTTATTAAGAAAAGCTGATTATCCAGGAGGTAAGTTTACACTAGCTTTTCTAGGTTATGGATCTGAAGAAAATAATACTGTTTTAGAACTTACCCATAATTGGGAACAAAAAGATGATTATGATAAAGGTAATGCTTGGGGACATATAGCTATAGGAGTAAAAGATATATATAATTTATGTTTATCACTTGAATCTGAAGGGGTAGAAATAATTAGAAAGCCTGGTCCAATGAAACACGGAAAAACTATTATTGCTTTTATTAAAGACCCAGATAATTATAGCATTGAACTAATTCAAAAATAATTATTAGATTCTATTTTGTATATTTATAAAATCTCTTTCGCTAGAGCCAGTATAAAGTTGCCTTGGTCTTCCTATTCTTTGTTCTGGGTCCTCAATCATTTCATTCCATTGAGCTACCCATCCAACAGTTCTTGCTACGGCAAATAGAACTGTAAATATACTAGAAGGGAAACCCATTGCTTGTAATATTACGCCTGAGTAAAAATCTACGTTTGGATATAGCTTTTTTGATATAAAATACTCATCTTCTAAAGCAATTTTTTCTAATTCTCTAGCTAGCTTAAACATTGGTTCATTTTCTTTGCCAACAGCTTTTAAAACTTCATCAGCTGTTTTTTTCATTACTGTTGCACGTGGGTCATAATTTTTGTAAACTCTATGACCGAAACCCATTAATCTAAATGGATCATTCGGATCTTTTGCTTTTTTTACGTATTCATGCACGTTACCTGTCTTTTGAATATTGTTAAGCATATGAATTACAGCTTCATTTGCACCACCATGAGATGGCCCCCAGAGTGATGCTATTCCCGCAGAGATACAAGCAAAAGGATTCGCCCCGGAAGACCCGGCAAGTCTTACAGTAGAAGTAGACGCATTTTGCTCATGATCCGCATGTAATATTAAAATTTTATCCATAGCTTTAGCTAAAACTGGATCAATTTTATATTCTTCAGCCGGTACTGAGAACATCATATGTAAAAAATTTTCAGAATAGGTTAAGTCATTTCTAGGGTATATAAATGGTTGTCCTAGAGAAAATTTATATGCCATTGCAGCTATAGTAGGAACTTTTGCTACTAATCTATGGGATGCTACAAGTCTTTGACTAGGATCTGTTATATCAGTACTATCATGATAAAAAGCACTTAATGCTCCCACAACTCCACACATTACAGCCATAGCATGGGCATCTCTTCTAAAACCTCTAAAAAACAAAGCTAATTGTTCATGCACCATTGTATGAGTAGTAATTTTATTATCAAATGCTGATTTTTGAAGTTTATTAGGAAGTTCTCCGTTTAATAATAAATAGGCGACTTCTAAATAATCACAATTATCAGCTAAATCCTCTATTCTATATCCTCTATGCAGTAATACACCTTTATCACCATCTATATATGTTATATCCGATTTACATGAGCCCGTACTTGTAAATCCTGGATCGTAAGTGAAATGATCTGAGTCAGAATATAATTTTTTTATTTCTATTACATCTGGTCCTATAGTGCCTGAATGAATAGGTAATTCATAGGAATTTCCATTTGGTAAAGATAATTTAGCTATATTATTTTTATTTTCCGACATCTTATTTTTCCAAAAGTATACATATTTATATTAGAAATTGTATTATAGTTATCTATTTTAACTATGCAATATATGAAATATTTAATTGTTAATATTCTTTATTCTTGCAAGTGTTTCATCTTTTCCTAAAACTTCTATCAATTCATATAGGCCAGGTGAAACTGATTTCCCTGTAACTGCGGCTCTTAAGGGTTGCGCTAGTTTTCCAAGGTTAATATCATTATTTTGACAATATATTTTTATATCTTCTTCAATTTCTTCTCTTCTCCAAATATCTAATCTAGACAATTGTTCATAGTATAATCTAAGTAATGATATATTTTCATTATTTAAAACTTTTTTAGATTTCTTATCTAATGAAATAGGAGCTTTCTCAATATAAAAGCTACACATTTCAGCTAGTTCATTAATAGTTCTTGCACGAGATTTTAGACCATTCATTCCATTTTGTATTAGTAATAGATCATCACCTGAAATCTCTATATTTTTTTTATCTTTATAAAAATTTTTTATAAGCAAAGCTAATTCTTCATTATTTTTATTTTCTATATAATGTGCATTTAAACTTGTTAGTCTTTCTAAATCAAATTTTGCAGATGATTTTCCTATTGAGTCTAAATTAAATAAATTAATAGCTTCCTTCCGAGAAATTATTTCTTTATCTCCATGAGACCAACCTAATCTTAACAGGTAATTAAGCATAGCTTCCTGCAAATATCCCATATCATCATAACTTTCTACTCCTAAGGCACCGTGCCTTTTAGAAAGTTTACCTCCATCCATTCCATGGATTAATGGAATATGGGCATATATTGGTAAATCCCAATTAAGAGCATGATAAATTTGTTTCTGTCTAAATGTATTTGTAAAATGATCATCACCTCTAATTACATGGGTAACACCCATATCGTAATCATCTACAACTACAGAAAGCATATATGTTGGTGTGCCATCTGATCTAAGTATAATAAAATCATCTAACTCATTGTTTTTTATTGATATATCTCCTTGAACAACATCATTTATATTAGTTAGTCCAGATTGCGGACATTTAATTCTTATTACCGGCTCTATTCCTTCTGGAGCTTCCTTCTCATCTTTATTTCTCCACATCCCATTATATCTAGGTGCTCTTTTTTCTTTACGAGCTCTTTCTCTCATTTCAGCTAATTCTTCTGGTGAACAATAACATTTATAAGCATGACCTGATTTTAATAGCTCGCTGCCTATTTCTTTATGTCTATTTATTCTTTCTGACTGATATATTTCATCTTCATCCCAATTAAGATCTAACCATTTAAGTCCATTTAAAATTGCTTCTTTTGCATCATTAGTTGACCTTTTAATATCAGTATCCTCTATTCTAAGCTTAAATGAGCCATTATTAGCTTTAGCAAACAACCAATTGAATAGGGCTGTTCTGACTCCACCTATATGAAGATAGCCTGTGGGAGAAGGTGCAAATCTAGTTATAACTTTCATAAAAAACCATTTAATAGATTAGAGTTAATTTTAATTAATATTAATACTTCCTCATTAGACCTACTAAAATTCCTTGAATTTGAACTCTTGAAGGTTCGTATGATTGTGCCTGATATAAATCATTTGAAGGGAGAAGTACAATTTTTGAAGATGTTTTTTTCAATTTTTTTAAAGTTGCTTCAGTTTTATCCACTAATGCAACTACTATTTCACCATTAATAGCGGAAGAAGAGCGTTTAATAATTGCTATGTCTTTGTCATTAATGCCAGAACCAGTCATTGATTCACCAGATATTTCTAATGCATAATGTTCGCCTTTGTTTATCATATTATCTGGAGTTGATATAAAGCTTGATATATTTGAAATTGCTTCTATTGGAGTTCCTGCGGCAATTTTGCCATATAATGGTATTTCTACTACTTTAGTAATATTTTCATTTTTTGAAGTATAATTTTTTTCACTTGTTACTATTTTAATAGCTCTTGCTTTATTTGCTAGTTTTTTTATAAAACCTCTCTCTTCTAAAGCTGAAATAATTCTGTGAATACCGGATTTAGATTTTAAACTTAGCTTATTTTTCATTTCCTCATATGATGGAGAAATACCATGTTCTTTATTAACTATTTTTATATAATCTAATAATTCTTTTTGTTTTTTAGTAAGCATAATTTCTCCTTTAAAAAGAACAAAACATAAACATTTATTATAAATATCATTAAATTTGTCAAGAAGAATTATTTATATGAGCGTATGCATATCTGAAAATAAGATAAAAAGTACTTTATTCCCCTTATTAAGAGCCCTAGCAAAAGGCTTTCTTATAATCAAACCATGTGCACTAGATAAAGAAGACGTCATAGAACTGTCTTGAGCAGAAACTGGAATTAAAAAGTATTTATTATCTTTTAGGTAAACTTCTGATCTAAGATATTCTTGTCTTTCATCATTTTTAATTAGTGGTTTATCAAGAATTCCAAACTTATATTCGTTATTATTTATAATTTTATTATATTTATTAATTAACGGTTTTAAGAATATTAAAGCACTAACATATGTAGAAACAGGGTTACCTGGAAAACCAAGAATAAGTGTTTTTTTAAGTTTACCAAATATTAAAGGTTTACCTGGTCTCATAGCTACTTTCCAAAATATTGTCTTCATTCCCAAATTTTCTAAAACCTTTTTTATTAAATCATGCTTTCCTACTGATGCACCGCCAGTAGTAATTAAGATATTATACTTTGTTATTTTTTCTAATTTACGCATAATTGAGTATGAATTATCTCTTGCTATCCCTAGGTCATAAGTCTCTCCACCAAAGGATTCTATAACTGATTTAAGTAATAAAGTATTAGATGAAATAATTCCATTTTTATATATACTTCCAGCTTTTCGTAATTCATTGCCACTAGCAAGAATTGCTACTTTTGGTTTTTTAAATACCTTAATATGAGTATGATCAGAGGAAATAATTAATCCTAATGCTCTTGCAGTAACTATATTATTTTTTTTTAATAAAAGGGAACCTTTTTTAAAGTTAGAACCTTTCTTTCTTATATATTGTGATTGTTTATAATTTTGGTCTGTAGATACTATATATCCATTATTTAATTTTACTCTTTCTTGTAATAATATAATATCTAAACCTTTAGGTATTTCTGCACCAGTATAAATTTCTATGCATTCATTATTTTTAACAGTTTTATTAAAAGGTTTTCCTGCTGCAGATTCTCCTATTATTTTTATTGGTAAACTATTTAGAGATTTTAAACTAGCTAAACTTAAAGCATAACCATCCATAGAAGAGACATTTTTTGGTGGATTATTGATGTTAGCATAAATATTTATAGAAGTTATTCTTCCAAGGCATTTATCAATTGATATTTTTTCATCTTTTAATTGGTTTACTTCATTAGTTATAATATTTATGGCATTTTCAACACTAATCATTACGTTTAAATGTTCCAGATTTACCACCAGATTTAAATAATAGCTGGGTTTTGTTTATAACCATTTCTCTATCAACGGCTTTACACATGTCATATATTGTCAATGCCGCTACTGATACTGCAGTTAAAGCTTCCATTTCTAAACCAGTTTTACCATTTAACTTACAATCACATATAATTTTAATAGTATTTATATTATCTTGTATCTCGAAGTTAATTGAGACAGAAGCTAAAGAAACAGGATGACACAACGGAATTAAATCTGATGTTTTTTTAGCTGCCATAATTCCTGCAATTCTCGATATTCCTAGAACATCTCCTTTTTTTGCAGACCCTTCTTTTATCATCTTTAATGTATCTGCCTTCATAGAAATAGAAGCGGAAGCAGAGGCCAATCTTTCTGTTTTCTCTTTTTCAGAAATATCTACCATTATTGCTTTACCCTCAGTATCAAAATGGGAAAATGTTTTTTTGTTTTTCATAATTACCTCAATTTTTAGATAGAAGCTTTTTAGTTGCTTCTTCAATGTTATCTTTTTTCATTAACGATTCACCTACAAGGAACCGCATTATTCCATTTTTCTCCATTGTTTTTAAATCATTATTAGTATTTAAACCACTTTCACATACAATATCATAATTTTTAGGAATTAATTTAGATAACTTAATTGTATTATATATATCAATTTCTAATGTTTTTAAATTTCTATTATTTATTCCAATAAGATCAGCTTTTAAATTAATGGCTCTTTCAATTTCTTTTTCTGTATGTGCCTCAATTAATACGTCCATTCCTAGTTCCTTAGATAGTGCAGAAAGTTCATTAGCTAAGTTATCATTTATTGCTGCTAAGATTATTAATATACAATCAGCCCCTATACTTCTGCTCTCATAAATTTGCCAAGGGTCAATGATGAAATCTTTTCTAAGAATAGGTAAAGTTACATTTTTTCTAATATCGATTAAGTAATCAATACTTCCCTCAAACCATTTAATTTCAGTTAAGACACTTAAACAAGCTGCACCACCTTTATAATAACTTGTAGCAATTTCTTTTGGATTAAAATTCTCCTTAATTATACCTCTAGAAGGGCTAGCTTTTTTTACTTCTGCAATTAAACCATATTGGTTATTTCTAACTTTAGTAGTTAGAGCATTTTTAAAGCCCCTTGGTTTTTCTTGGAAATTAGATATATCAATTAAATCCTTTTCTGAGAATCTTTCTTTAAGTGATTTTATTTCTATTCGTTTATTTTCACAAATTTCTTTAAGTATCGACATTTTATTTATTACTAACTTCTTTAAGTTTATTTAAAGTTTTTATTGCTTTACCACTATCAATAATAGATTTAGATAATTCTAGTCCTTCTTCAAAACTCTCAACTTTGTCAGCTATACAGAAAGTAGCAGCTGAATTTAATAAAACTATATCTCTATATGAACTTTTTTCACCATTGAACATATTGACCATTTTTTTTGCATTTACAATTGGAGTTCCTCCTTGTAAAGACTTCTGATCACATAGTTTAAAATTATATTTCAATGGATCAATTTCAAATTCTTTTATTTTATTTTCAGATAACTCTGCAATTTTAGTTGTACCAGTTAGGGTTATTTCATCCATTCCATCCGAACCATTTACTACCCAAGCTTTTTTACTTCCATGTGCTTGCAATGTTTCAGCAATAATTTTTATATATTTATCTGAAAATACTCCTAGTAATTGCCTAGTTGAACGAACTGGATTTAATAAAGGCCCTAATAAGTTAAATATTGTTCGAAAACTTAGTTCTTTTCTTACTTTTGCTACATTTTTAAAAGCTTTATTAAAATTAGGTGCAAATAAAAAACAAATATTTGCTTCTTTAATGCATTTATTTAAAATAGCGTTATCAACATTTATGTTTATACCTAGTTCAGTAAGTACATCAGATGCGCCTGATTTTGATGAAACGGCTGTATTTCCATGCTTAGCAATATATAGATCAGCAGATGCTGCAATAAATGCTACTGCTGTAGATATATTATAAGTTTTTAACCCATCTCCTCCTGTTCCTACTACATCAATAGTGTCTATATCTAAAGCTAAAGGATTTAATACTAGAGGTTTTAATGCATTAACTGCGCCAATAAGTTCATTGGCGCAGGGACCTTTAATAGATAATGTCGCTAAAAAAGCTGCCATTTCAATTTCAGTTGCATTTCCTGAAATTATATATTGAAAAACCTGTTCAGATTCTTTAATGGTCAAATCTTTATTACTTAAAATTTGTGGCATGATTAAATTAAATGGATTCATTATTTTTCACATATTTTTATAAAATTACTAATTATTCTCTGACCTAACTCTGTGTCATAACTTTCTGGATGAAATTGTAGTCCATATGCTTTAGCCTTAGATATTTCAATACTCATAATATAACCTTCTGATGATTCCGAGCTAATAACTATATTTTTTGGCAATGACTCTTTTTCAACTATTAAGGAATGATATCTAGTAGCCTTAAAATTTTGTGGCATATTTTTAAATAATGATTTTTTGTTGTGATAAATATTACTAATTTTTCCATGCATTATATTTTTTGCTCTTATTATTTTACCACCATATGCTTGTGCTATAGATTGATGACCTAAGCAGATACCTAATATGGGTATTTTTTTTGATGCTAGTTTAATAAGTTCTATAGATATCCCGGCGTCATTTGGAGTTTTAGGGCCAGGAGAAATAATAATACCTGTCGGCTTTTTATTTATTACATCAATAGCTTTTAATTCATCGTTTCTGTAAACTTCTACATCAACTTTATTACTATTTAAATAATGTTTAATTATATGTGTAAAGCTATCGTAATTATCTATTAATATATACATACTCTCAGAATCTCATTAATTTAGTTATTTTTAAACCTTAAAGCATCATTTGCTGCAGCAAATAAAGCTTTAGCTTTGTTAACTGTTTCATTATACTCATCTATTGCATTTGAGTCAGCAACAATTCCCCCGCCAGCTTGGACGTACATTTTATTATCTTTAATTATAGCCGTTCGAAGGGTAATACATGTATCCATAGTACCATTAGATGAAAAATATCCGACACAACCTCCATAAACTTCACGTTTATTTATTTCTAACTCATCAATAATTTCCATGGCTCTAATTTTAGGTGCTCCACTAACTGTTCCCGCGGGAAAACCTGATAGAAGGGCATCTAAATAGTCTATTTTACTAAGTTTTTTTCCTTCTACATTAGATACTATATGCATAACATGACTATACTTTTCTATAATCATTTTATCAGTAACATTTAAGCTTCCTGTTTTAGTTACTTTAGCTACATCATTTCTAGCCAGATCTAAAAGCATTCTATGTTCAGCAATTTCCTTTTCATCATTCAATAATTCATTAGACAGAATATTATCTTCATTTAAATCTTTACCTCTTGGTCTTGTACCAGCGATAGGTCTAATAGTAACTTTATTATCTCTAACTCTTACTAATATCTCTGGACTAGAACCAATAACAGAAAAATCGTTAAAATTTAAATAGTAAAGGAATGGAGAAGGGTTCAATCTTCTTAGAGATCTATATAGATTGAAGGGCGGAGAAGAGAAAGGTATTTCAAACCTTTGTGAAGGAACGACCTGAAAAATATCTCCTGCTTTTATATATTCTTTTGCTTTGTTAATTATTTTTAAATAGTCAGATTGCTTAAGGTTAGATTTTATTTTAATATCTTTTTTTATATCACTGTTTTTTAAATCTTTATTTTCAATAGGCTGCTTTAATAAATTAACAACATCATTTATAATATTACACGATTTTTTATAGAGTTTTTCATAACTATTTATTTTACCATTTTTTATATATATTGGCGTTATTATGGTCATAGTATCTTCTACAGCGTCAAATATAATCATTATTTTAGGTCTAATGAACATTCCATCTGGTAAATTTAATGTTGCTGGATTATTTGATGGTATATCTTCTACTAATTTAATAGTATCGAATCCCAGATAACCTACTAATCCAGATGCCATAGGTGGAAGATATTCTGGTAGGTTTATTTTTGAGCTCTTTAATAAAGATCTAATTGATTTTAGAGTGGGCTTACTATCTAAAGAAAATTCGCTTAGTGATTTTGATGGATTATAATTAATTTCTGCTTTATTTCCATAGCATCTCCAAATTAGATCTGGTTTTAAACCTATTATTGAGTATCTTCCCTTAGATTCGCCTCCTTCTACAGATTCTAATAGAAATGAATAGGGTTCATTTTCTCCAATTCTTAGCATAGCTGAGACTGGTGTATCAAGATCAGCTACAAGTGAAGCAGAAATTACATACGCTTTTTCTTTCTTAATTTTATTTTTAAATGTTTTAAAATTTGGTTGATATTCCATAGTATTTAACTGTCATTTTGAAAAAGACTATTAAGTAAATTCTCGTTTATTTTTATTTTTTGATTATTTGTTAAATTATTAATAAACAGTTGTTCAATATCTCTTGAAATAGATTGAGATATTTCTGAATTTATTCTAATTAATTGATCATTATTCCTATCTATTACAGGCAAAATTTCTGTTACATTTATTATTAAATAGTTTTCATTTTTATATTTTTTAGGAGGAGAAGTTTCTCCTTTTTTAATATTAAATGCTTCTCGTAAAGATTCATCATCTAGAATGCCTTCTGCACCTGCTCCATCTCTAGAAACATTATTAGCTTCTAAAACAATTAAATTATATTTTTCTGCAATGTTTTCAAAATTACCATTATTTAATTCTTTTGAAAAATTTGTAGCATTATTTAATGCTAACTCCATACTTTTTTCTAAGTTTATATCCTCTATAACTTTATTTCGAGCTTCTTCAAGTGTCATAATCCTCTTATCAAGTATATCATTAACTTGGATTGCATACATGGTATTGCCTATAGTATTAATTAATTCTGAAGTTTCATTATTATTATATGAAAAAACTGTATCTAGTAATTCAGGGTATGGAGGTATATTATTTACAATATTTCCATTTTGATCAATACCATTAACATCTATATATTTGAATTCTTCAACTTGAGCACCAATAGATAATGCTGCTTGTTCAATTTGACTGCCCGCAGCTATTTCATCATAAAAAGTATTTCCTAAATCGTACATTTTTTCTATCGCTATACTTACTTTTAGCTCTTTTTCAATATCTGTTTTTACATCTTGGAATGTTTTATTTACAGCGGGTTTAATATTAGTGACTAAAAATATTCTCCAACCAAAGGCAGTTTTTTCAGGGCCAATTAATATATTAGCTTCCGTTTTGAAAATACTATCAGATACTTCAGAAGGAAAGTCATTATATTCAATTAAACCTAAATTCACTGAATTAGGATCTAATTCAGTATTTTCTTTTATTATTTCTATAAATATTTTAGAAATACTTGCATCTGTATCTAGGTCTTGAATTTTGTTTGCAATGGATTGTGCTTCTTCTTTATCGTTAAAGTTGGCTAGTAAGACTTCTCTTTTTTCAGGTGTATTATACTTTTCAGGATAATTATCATATTCTTTTTTTAGTTCTTCATTAGTAATTTTTATATCTTCTATTAGATCATCTGGTTTAATAGAAATGAATGAAAAACTTCTAAACTCTGGTTTTTGGTAGAGTCCTGAGTCTTTATTTAACTTTTCTTTAATATCATTTTCTGAGGGTATACTGTCTACCTTATAAGAAGAAGCGTTAAAGTTTACTACTTTTAAGTTTCTTTTTTCATATCTAATATCATAATATGTATTATTAAGTATTTTTGATAAATCTTTCTGAGAGGTGAATGGTGATTGAATTTGTTCTCTTAAAACAGCTTTTCTAATTTCATTAAAGTAAGTTGTTTCATCCATTCCTAATTGCCTGATTACATAATCAAACTGCTGTTTACTAAATGCTCCAAATTGATCTTGAAATACATCTGAAGAGTAAATAATTTTTCTAAGATAATCGTCCGGAAGATTTATATTTGCTTTATTTACTTCAATATCAATTAGTTTTTCATTAATAAGTTGACCTAGAGTTTGTCTCGGTACTCCTAGAGATTTAGCTATTTCTTCAGTGATTTGACCATTTGTATTATTATTTAAATCTGAAATAATTCTTTGATAGGTTTTAACAAAATCATCGGCTGTTACATCTAATTTTCCAACTGTTGCTACAGAAGAATTATTATTTGAAGAAAATATATCACCCACACCCCATAAGGCAAAACTTGCTGCCAATATTAATAAAAATATTTTTGAAAAAATTGAATTAATTTTATTTTTTATAGTTTCAAGCATAAATTTTCCATTACTAAATTTCATTAAAATTGTTTATTAATCTTATTTTTTATTATAAATAAAATATATATTAATATATTAATTCTTTTTGTAGTATATTTATTTATAAGTTTAAACTTTTTTTACATATCATTTTAAGGAGTTAAGTTGTGTTAATAGCTGGTAATTGGAAGTTAAATTGCAATTTAAAGGAGTCTATTCAATTATCTTCATCAATTTTTGATATATTAAATAAGAAGAAAATATTATCTGAAGTAGCATTATTTCCCCCTGTAATTTATATAGATACTATAAAAAAAATGAATAAAAATAGCAATATTAGTATTGGTGCACAGGACTGTAGTAAGAATATATCAGGGGCATATACAGGTGATGTATCAG
>JAQWLZ010000010.1 GCA_029247025.1 Alphaproteobacteria bacterium
ATTAAATAATGCCGCTTAATAATTTATATTTAATTAAATAAGAGACATATTATGAAGTTAAAATATCCTCCTCAGGAAATTAACGTAGAAGAAAGAAAAGATGGAACATTAATATTATCATCGCCATTAAAACTTGAAGAACCTGAAGTAAATATACATAGCAGGTTTAAAAAGACATGTGATGAATTTCCTCATAACGTATGGTTAGCTGAGAGAGAAGGTAACATTTGGAAAGAGTTAACATACGAAACTGCATATAATTATATAAATTCAATTTCACAATATTTAGTTAATATTAATTTAAATCAAAACAGAGGAATAATGATTCTATCAGGAAATAGTATGGACCATGGGTTACTAAATGTTGCTGGTTTATGCTCTGGAATACCTGTGTCTCCTATATCAGTAGCATATTCATTAATGAGCAGTGATTATGCAAAATTAAAACATTGTTTTGAATTAGTATCACCAGGATTAATTTATGTAGAGGATGGAGTAATATTTGAAAAAGCTTTAGAAAACCTTCCTTTAGATAATATTTCTGTAGTGTGTTCGCGAAACCCTAGTTCTAAATATAAAATGGAGTTATTTAAAGATTTATTATCTACTTCTATAGAAATAAATTTAAGTGAATTATACAGTTCTGTAAAGCCGGAATATGTAGCTAAATATTTATTTACATCTGGTTCAACTGGTATGCCAAAAGGTGTAATTAACACTCAAAAGATGCTTTGTATAAATATGCAACAGGCTCAACAAGTAAGACCTCAAGATCTAGGAGAAACTGTTATTGTGGATTGGTTACCTTGGAATCATACAATGGGAGGCAATCATTCTTTTAATGGAATATTTTGGAATGGTGGAACTATGTATATAGATGGAGGGAAACCAGTTCCTGCATTATTTCCCAAAACAGTAGAAAACTTAAAGAAAATATCTCCAACATATTATACATCCGTTCCAGCTGGACTAGCTATGCTTTTAGAATATCTAAAGGTAGATGAATTATTAAGAAAAAGTTTTTTTAAAAACTTAGTTTATGTAGGCTATGGAGGAGCATCACTTCCACCAGAGGTTTGGAATGGAATAAGAGAGCTCGCAAAAAAAACTAATGGTAAAGATTTAGATCTTGTCTGTGGCTGGGGAGCTACAGAAACATCTCCTCTTGCAACATCTACTTATTTTACATTAGATAAGCCAGGAAATATTGGCTTGCCAATACCAGGAATGAAAATTAAAATGGTTCCTGTAGGAAATAAAATGGAATTAAGGCTAAAAGGTCCAAATGTAACACCTGGGTATTTAAAAAGAGAAGATTTAACAAAAAAAGCTTTTGATGATGAAGGTTATTATCTAATAGGAGATGCAGGTAGATTAGTAGATAAAAATGATCCTAGCAGGGGTATAGATTTTGACGGTCGTGTTGTCGAAAATTTTAAACTGCTTACTGGTACTTGGGTGGATGTTGGAAGTCTTCGCTTAGCTGTTGTTAATTCATGCGCGCCATTATTTCAAGATGGGCTCGTTACTGGACATGATAAAAATTACTTGGGGTTTCTGGCCTGGCCAAACATAGAAGCCTGTAAGAAATTTATAGGTAATGAAACATTAGATTACATTGAAATAGTAAAACACCCATTGTTAAGAAAAGAAATTATTAGAAAAATAATTCTTCATAATAAAAATTTTCCTGGTTCCAGTACTAAAATTAAAAAAGTTATATTAATGGAAACTCCACCTTCATTTGATGATAATGAAATTACAGATAAAGGTTATGTAAATCAGTCATCTGCTTTAGAGGTAAGAGGTAATTTAGTTTCTTTATTATATGAGGGATCAGAAAACAATGATGAAGTAATAGTAGTCTCTTAAACTTCTAACCATTCTTTTCTAATTTTATTATCTTTTTCTAGTTCTTTAGGGGTCCCTTCAAAAACTATTTTTCCATGCCCCATTAAATAAACTCTACTAGCAAGTCTAAGGGCAATAGTTAGTTTTTGCTCAACTAAAAGAATTGAAATTCCTTTACTAGAAATTTTTTTAAGAAGTTCTGCAACGGTTTCAACCATTTGCGGAGAAAGTCCTTCGGTAGGTTCGTCTATCATCATAAATTCAGGGTTACCCATTAAACATCTACAAATAGTAAGCATTTGCTGTTCTCCGCCTGATAGTGCTGATGCTAGCACATCTGCTCTCTCTTTTAAGTTAGGAAATAGGGTAAACATTTCATCTACAGTCCACTCGGCTTTTGCATTTTTATCTTTTACGCCTAATAATAAATTTTCTCTTACTGTTAATGTTGAAAATACATCTCTATTTTCTGGAACATAGCCTATACCTTGTAAGGCTATATCATGAGTTGCATCTCCGACTATTTCCTTGTCTTTATAATTAATAGAACCTTTAATAGGGACTAGACCCATGATTGATTTTACAAGAGTAGACCTGCCAACTCCGTTTCTTCCCAATAATGCAATTATTTCACATTGAGCAATATCTAAGTGTACTCCTCTTAGAATATGAGATTTTCCGTAATAGGCATGCAAGTCTATAATTTTTAACATTATTTAATGATCCTCAGTTCCAAGGTAAGCTTCTTGTACAGCCTTGTTTTCTCTAATGTTCTTTGGTGTATCTGTAGCAATAATTTCTCCATAAACTAAAACTGATATTCTATCAGCAAGATCAAATACTACTCCCATATCATGTTCTACAACTACTAAAGTTCTTTTTTCTGATATTTGCTTTATTAAGTTAACAGCTCTTTCTGTTTCTGAATTTGACATTCCAGCAGTTGGTTCATCAAGCATTAAAGTATCTGCTCCACCAGCTATAGTTATTCCTATCTCTAATGCCCGTTGGTCTGCATAACTTAAAAGCCCAGCAGGGATATGTGCACAATGTTTTAAATTAATTTCTTCTAATAGAGAATTAGTTTTATTATTTAATTCTTTATCACCATTTACTAATCTTATTATAGAATATTTGAATCCCATCGACCATAATATTCCACATCTTATATTTTCATACACAGACATTTTAGGAAAAATATTTGTAACTTGAAAACTTCTTGCAAGACCTTTTCTATTAATTTCGTGAGGTTCTAAGTTATTTATTTCCTTGTTATTAAGTTCTATTTTGCCAGAAGTAAGTTTATAATGTCCTGATATAAGGTGAAATAAAGTAGATTTTCCAGCTCCATTAGGGCCAATAATAGCATGTCTTTCATTTTTCTTAATATCTAAATTAAGGTTTTTAATTATCTTAGCTTCACCAAATGACTTTGAAACGTTTTTTAATTGTAAGGCGTTACTCATGCGAAATCTCCGTTTTTACAACAGATATTGCATGATCCCAACTTTCTTTAGCCATTGGAAAAGTTTTTTTAGATAAAAATACTCCGCCTAAAATTAGACCAATAAAGATAAGCCAAGAAGTTATTCCGTTTGCATTAAATTCCGTCCAAAATATTATAACTTCTCCTTCGCCCTTAGAAATTAAAGATCTAAAATATAGCATTTCAATAATTCCTATTAAACCAATCAGTCCTGTAACTACACTTCCTATTGCTAATAAATATGGTTTAACTAAAGAGGTTAGAAGTTTTTTATCTGTCCTGGCTATTGGTCCATGCATAACAATCAGTCCAGCTAATCCACCTGGAGCAAACATTACTATACCTGAGAAAGTTAGACCTAAATAAAGTAGCCATGCCTCAGTATAATCTGCAAGTGTTGAATCTAAATATGTAAGACCTATTGCCCCTACAATAGGACCAAGAAAATGTCCTGCCCCTCCAATAAATGCCATAAACAGTACTGCTCCAGATTGTATTACACTTACAGACTCAAACCCTATATGTTCATAATTAAGTGCATGGAGACTTCCAGCTGCTCCAGCAAACATTGAAGATAAGGCAAATGCTTGCCATCTTACTCTTCTAACACTATATCCTATAAAAGCCGCGCGTTCTGGATTATCTCTAACAGCATTACTCATCCTACCAAATGGAGTTTTAGTAATAATATACATTAATGCCACAGTAATTACACACCAGAACAAAATTAAATAGTATATCTCAATTTGTGGACCAAATGTAATACCAAAAGGTTCAGGACCAACCATTCTATCAGTTTGAATTCCATCTTCACCATTAAAGAATAAAACGAATATTAAAGTCATGGCAGTAACCATCTCACCAAAGCCAAGAGATATCATTGCAAAAGCAGTTCCAGCTCTTCGAGTCGAAACATATCCCACTAAGCATCCAAAAAATAATCCTACAACTGCACCAATTAGAGGAAATAGAACTGTTGGAAAGTAAGGAAGTGTCTCTGCACCAATGCCGTTCATTATATGGATAGAGGCATAACCTGCTAGTCCAAAATAAATTGCATGACCAAATGATAACATACCCCCTTGTCCAAGTAACATATTATAAGCAACCGTAAATATTATTAATACCCCCATTTTGGATAACAAAGTTAATGCAAAAGATGAATCAAATATTAAAGGTAATATTGCGGCGATAACACCAATAATAATCCAAGTAGAAAAAGATTTAAATAAATTAGCCATCATACGTCTCTATTTCCATATAAGCCTCTAGGCCTAAATATTAACATAAGTACTAGCAGTAAATATGGAAGAATAGGAGCTACCTGAGATATAGTTAAATCTATTATGATACGCCATAAACTTTCTACATCAACACTTAAACCAATAAACTCAATAAAATTATTAATAGAATAGTCAAGAGATATAGCCGTAGTTTGAACAACACCTATTAAAATTGAGGCTACTAGTGCCCCTTTAAGCGAACCTAGTCCACCAACTACTATAACTACAAATACTATCGGACCTAAAGACAGTGCCATTGATGGCTCTGTTCCTAAGGTATTTCCTGCTAAAACTCCTGCAAGACCAGCTAATGCACATCCTAATCCAAATACAAGCATAAATACTCTCGGCACATTGTGTCCTAATGAGGACACTATTTCTGGATGTGTTAGTGCGGCTTGAATAATTAGACCAGCTCTAGTCTTTGTAAGTACAGAAAATAGAACTACAAACATAGCTACTGATATTACTAAAGTAAACATAGCATATGCTTGATATCCCATTCCACTCATAGAAAATAAAGTAAAGTCTAAGTATTCAGGTACATGATAGCCTACAGGTACTTTACCCCATATCATTTGAACTAATTCTTCTATTATATAAAATAAACCAAAAGTAAATAAAAGTTCTGCTACATGTCCGAATTTATGAACTCTTCTTAAAGCGTATTTTTCTACCATAGCCCCACAAAAAGCTATTATTAGAGGCGCAATAAATAAAGCAGGAATAAATCCAATATATTTACTAATTTGATACGCAAAATAAGCTCCAAGCATAAAAAATGATGCGTGAGCAAAATTAAGAACACCCATCATTCCAAATATTAAGGTAAGACCACTGGAAAGCATAAAAAGTAACATCCCATAGAGCAGACCATTAAATAATGTAAATAAAATTACGTCCAATTTATTATCCTATCTAAAAATTTAATTTTTTATCTTTTAGGTCTTTTCATTTTGCATGTAGTAGGTAATGTAATATCTGACACATCTACCCATCCGTCAGTTTCATAAGCCATACCATAATCTTCATTATTATAAATAAATGTTTTTTCAACATTAGTTGAAATATGACTTAAAACCATATCAAAATGCATCTGATGGTCTTCTGCTCTCATAAATACATCACCATGAGCGCCTCTACCTGTCATACCCTCCAATTCCCATGCTACTTGTGTAGGATCAGCAGTTCCAGCCTGTTCAACTGCAGCAGCAAACATTTCCATCATAAATCTCTGTCTATCTGCGTAAGGACTCTTATTTGCAAACTCCATATATTCTGCATCAATTTCTTTTAACCAGTCTGGGTGAGTAGAGTCATTTTCATGTGATTCTGTAACTTGTACTATTGGATTAAAAGTTGAAACCTTTGCTCCCATTGAGTTCATAGCAGCTGGGATACCTGCATAAATAGTATAAAATTTAACTTTTAACTGAGAATTTGTTGTAGCTTTAATCAAACGAGCAGCATCTGGCCCCCAATTTCCAGTCAATATAGTATCCGCACCGCTAGAAGTAATTTTAGAAACATAAGGATTAAAATCTAAAATTTTACCAAATGGAACAATTAGTTCATCACCCACTATTTCTATTTGTGGTGCTCTTTCAGCAAGTAACCTTCTAGCAGCAGCTTGAAAGGATTGTCCATAAGCATAATTCTGATTTAAAAGGTATACCTTTTTTATACTCGGGTCTAGTGTCATTTGAGATACTAAAGCTGCAACTTTCATATCTACGTTTGCATCAAACCTAAAATGATAAAAATTACATAATTCATTTGTAAATGAAGTTGTTACTGCCGAGTGATTAAGAAACATAATTTCTTTACCAGGGTTTCTTTTATTATGTTTTCCCAGTGTTTTAATAATATTAAGTGCATGATTTGAACCCACACCTTGTGTTACATATCTTATATCTTCATCAATGACTTTTCTCAATTGCTGAATAGTTTTTTCAGCAACCATCGCGTTATCATAAGGAACTATCTCTATATGTTTTCCTCCTAGCACTCCTCCAGCATTATTTATTCTTTCAGCAAAAAATTCTAATCCTTCAATTAAGTCTAATCCAACAGAAGCTAAAGGACCTGACATTGGTTCTATAATTGCTATTTTAATTTTTTCATCTGCTTTTGATGCCATAGAATAGAAAACTAAAGTAGAAATAAGTAAAAATAATTTTATAAATTTGATTAACATATTGAAATTCCTCACCCATGATTGAATTACGTAGAGAGACATAGTACATTGACGTAGTTAAAGTTCAATATTTATTTTTTAAATTATTTAGGATTTATTATGTTATTAAATGATTTGTTTTCAATAAAAGGAAAAGTAGCCCTTGTAACTGGTGGTTCAAGAGGAATAGGTGAGATGATAGCATCAGGCTTTTGTGCAAATGGAGCAAAGGTATATATTTCAGCTAGATCAAAAAATACTGTTAATGAGACTGCAAAAATAATTACAGATAAATATGATTCTGAGTGTATTGGAATAAAATCTGATATTTCTACTTTAGATGGCGTGAAAGAATTAGCTAAAATAATCAATGAAAATGAGGACCATCTGGATATATTAGTTAATAATGCTGGAGCAGCTTGGGCATCACCAATTGAAGATTTTCCAGAGATTGGTTGGGATAAAGTAATGGATCTTTGTGTAAAATCTATGTTTTTTCTTACAAAAGAATTATTACCTCTTTTGACGAAATCTTCTTCAACGATAGATCCGTCACGAATAATAAATATAGGCTCCATAGATGGAATAAATAAACCTGAATTTAAAAACTTTTCTTACAGTGCCGCAAAATCTGCTGTTCATCATATGACAAGAGTATTAGCTTCAGAATTAGTAAGTAAGCATATTAACGTTAATGCAATAGCACCTGGACCATTTCCTAGCAAAATGCTTGGTTCGGCCGTTGAATTTGATTATAAGGAATTAGAAGCAAAAAATCCAAGAGGTAGAATAGGAACTCCTGAAGATATAGCTGGTCTAGCAATATTTTTATCATCACGAGCTGGTGCATATACAATTGGTGAAGTTATAACCTGTGATGGAGGCCTAGTAGCTTCAGCAGGTCATGATCTAAGTTGATTTTTTATCTATACTATCTAAGTATTTTTTAGAATCTATTTTAAATAGAGGATGTTTTCTTAGGTTTTGAAAATGTTTAAATGATAATTGAAACTCAGAAGGACCTATTTCTTTAATAATTGAGGTTATTTTATCAGATTTTTCATAAGGCATAATTTCTCTATAAAATAATGATAACTCGCAGAAAAAACATATGTCAGCTAGAGTAATATTTTGTGAAGTAATAAATCCATATTTTTTATTTTCTTTAAGCGCATTTTCTATACCTATCATATAGTTCATATATGCTTCTTTAGCTTCACCTCTAATTTTAAGAGTTGCAGAACAATTGTTTATAGAGAGTAGATATTTTTGGGATGATCTTGCAAATATAAGAGAGGCATCTAAAAAACCATCTATTCTTGATGTTTCATAAGGATTAGATCCATATATATTACTGTTGTTCTTCTTTAATCTTGCAACTAAACGCATTATACTATTAGACTCAAAAATACCTATTTTTCCATCAGAGCTAAATGCAGCTGGAATAGTTCCATAAGGATGAGCCTTTAAGAATTTATCTGTTTTATAGAGTTTTATCGAAAAACCTGTTCGTCCTTCTGAAGTCTTATCTGCCAATTTAATTTTATCTTCTTTCGTTAAAGGTCTAGCATCAAAATCCCATAACCAGTTTTTAATTTCCGGAGGTTTTGTTCCTCTTACTTCAATATTTATATCTATAAATCTAGCCGTTATAGTAGATTTCCAAATCCTTGGAGTAGGAATATAGCAAAATATTCTCATTAAAGGTTTATTATTATTTACCATTTTTCTATATCCGGTCTAATTTCTACATTGAATGACCAAGCCGATCTAGGCTGATGTGCTACATGAAATATTTCATTTGCTATATCTTTTGGTTTGCAGAAATAACTATCATCTTTGTCTGCTGCAAATATTGGTCTTGTTCTAGGAGTATCAATGGCTGCATCAATTAAAACATATGCTACATGGACTCCTTTAGGACCTAATTCTCTTGCTAATGATTCTGCCATTACTCTTTGAGCAGCTTTTGTCGGAGCAAAATAAATAAAATCGGGTTTACCTCTGAGAGCAGAAGTGTTTCCAGTAATTATTATTGAACCCGATTTATTTTCAATCATACTCGGAGCGAGTTCTCTGGCAAAGTATAGTAATGATTTTGTGTTTACTTTAAAGTTTCTATCCAACCTTTCAGGGTTATCACTTAAAAAACTTCCTGCTAAGCCGCCATCTGCAACACCAGCAACTGCATTATGAATAAATATGTTTGGGTTGCCTATGTCCTTTTTGACTCTAGAACACACATTAGCAATTTGCTTCATATCAGATACATCACATTCGTATGCGTAAGAATTTTTATATTTTAATTCTAGTTCATTTAAAAGGTCTGTATTTCTTGCTAGCATTGCTACCTTAAAACCTTCTTGAGTAAATTTCTTTACACTTTCAGTCCCGGTTCCAGGGCCGCAACCTGCAATTAAACATATGTTTTGATTATTAGACATTCGTCTTCCTTCATTAAGTATTAATCTTTTTTTATTATTGTCTCAGAGAATGAATTTCTTTTCATAAAATTTTCATATACTTTAACCAAGTTATTCCTATTATTTTTCCATTCTTCATTAGGAAATACATTATCAAGTACTAATCCACATAGACCAATAGTTACATGCAATTTATTATATGTATTTGAATAGTTTGGAGCTTCTTTTTCTAAGAGGTCTAATGTCCTATCTGCTCTACCTTTTTCATGTTTAATTCCATCTGGGTAATGAAATTCTTCAGGCTTATATATTGTTTCTCGCGCACGAGAAACAATCGATTCAAAAGTTTGAGATGCTATTGAATCCAAAGCATATATTTGCCAATATTTTGTTTCATCCTGCGGAATAAATTCTTTATTATTACTTTGCTTTTCTAAATAATTACAGATAGCCATTGATTCTACTATATTAAAACCTTCATCTGTCTCGAGAGTAGGAACCATTCCATTTGGATTATTTTTGATTATTAACGCGTCTTCAGATCTTGTTGTAGTAATTACTTCTTCAATTTGATCCATTAAATTAAGTTCTCTAGCTATTATTCTGCATTTTCTAGCGATAGGTGATGTTACTGTATATAATAATTTCATTATGTAATTATTCCTTTTTCTTTATTTATCTTTTGCCAAATACCTTCAGCTGTAAAAATCAATTTATTTTTTAAGGTTAACTCAACTCTAATAAAAATAGCTTTCCTACCTACCTTTAATGCCTTTCCTGTTCCTTCTACCCAGGCTCCTACTGGAGCAGGCCTCATGAAATTAGCATTAAAATTCGCCGTAACGCTTGGTCCTTCGCCTGCTTTTGCTGCAATATATCCACCTACTGTATCAACAAAGGCCATTAATAATCCTCCATGAGATACACCGTTTAAGTTTGAGTGGTGATCTAAAATCCTAATCCCCATTGTTACTTCAGGATACCGTCCTTTAATAAAATAAGGTCCAATTCTATCTGAGAACATTCCATCGCGAGATTCATAAATTTTAAATTCCTCAGGAGCATTAGCAATTTCAATATATTCTTCTTTATACATATTACCTCTAATTTGTTTTATATTGTTTAAGTTTACCAAGATCGAATTCAAAGCCAATTCCGGGTAGGTCTGAAGATACTCCATATCCATTTTCAATTTTAAGAGGATTTGAAATATAATCTTCTATTCCAAAAGCATGAACTTCCATATATGCTGCGTTAGGGCAAGCTGCAAGTAGCTGAATATGTACATCATGAGCTCCATGAGACATAACTGGAAGATTATAAGCTTCAGCTAATTTAGCAATTTTCATAAATGGAGTAAAACCTCCACAAGTAGTATAATCAGGCTCTGGAAAATCTACTCCATTATAATAAAAAAGCTCTTGAAACTCTTTTAAGGTGTGTAAGTTTTCTCCTGAAGCTAAAGGAGTGGCTCCATTATTTTTAAGATAGGCATAACCTCTATAATCATCAGGAGTTATAGGCTCTTCTAGCCAAGTGAGGTTAAAATTAGCTAGTTCATTTGAAGCTTTAAGAGCTTGGTCAACTCTCCAGGCTTCATTTGCATCAGCCATTAATTCTATGGAGTCTCCTATATGATTTCTTACAGCTTCAACTCTTTGTAAATCCTCTTTTAAAGTTTCTCTTCCTAATCTCATTTTTATAGCTTTGTAACCTTGTTCAATATTTCTAGAAGCATTATCTAAGATTTTTTCTATAGAAAAGTTTAGGTCTATATTTCCTGCATAAACTTTTACTTTAGAAGAATAGCCTCCGAGTAGCTTCCATAGAGGTTGTTTTACTCTTTGCCCCATTAAATCCCAAAGAGCAGCATCTACAGCAGCAATTGCAAAACTTACAGGTCCTCCTCTTCCAGCGTAATGGGTTTGTTTCCACATTTGTTTCCATAAAAATTCTATCAATGAAGAGTCATTATTTAATAAAATTGGCTTAAAAGTATCTTCAATGATTCTTGCGATAGCTAATTCTTGATTACTGTGCATAGTAGTATAACCTTGGCCTATGTTACCATTTTCATCTGTAATCTTAACTATTACCATACCAAATCCTGTCATTAGTCCAGCGGCATATGCTTTAACTGGTTCTTTTAGTGGAACTGTATAAGCTAGGATCTCAACATTTTTTATATTCATAAATACTCCTATATATTTAATATAATATATTGTAATTATTAACTTTTATTTAAAAATTATAATTTTAATCTAAAGCTCTGAAATAGGAGTATACACTAATAGTTGTGTTTTTGAATAGGGTTTTTTTTAATAAAAAAAGAAATATTTTCAAACAAGGCTTTGATGTAAATTACAGATGTTAAATTTATTTCATTTTTTTCTGTAATTTTATTGTTTTTATTACAATTTAGATATACATAAGGGCTATAAATGAAAAACATATTATTAATATTAATTTCATTATAATTTTTTGAGGTAATTTATGACATCACTCTATCTAGAGTATCTTCCAATAGCAATTTTTATAGCATTTGCAGGAGGATTGTCTGTAATGTTTGCGCTATCATCTTGGATAATAGGTAAGCAGCTTCCTGACTCAGAAAAATTATCTCCATACGAATGTGGATTTGAACCTTTTGAAGATGCTAGAATACAATTTGATGTAAGGTTCTATCTAGTCGCAATTCTGTTTATTATTTTTGATTTAGAGGTAGCATTTTTATTTCCATGGGCAGTAGCACTATCCGATATTGGTATATTCGGATTTATATCAATGATGATATTTCTATTTTTATTAACAATAGGTTTTATCTATGAATGGAAAAAAGGGGCTTTAGAATGGGATTAGAGCAAAGTAAGGTTGAACTTATTGAGGGCAAAGCAGCATTTGAGGCTGCTGCCTCAGATGTTAGAAATAAAGGATTTGTTGTAGCAAGAATAGATAAACTATTTACATGGGCTCGGACAGGTTCGTTATGGCCAATGTCATTTGGTCTTGCATGTTGTGCGGTTGAAATGATGCACGCAGGTGCGAGTAGATATGATCTAGATCGTTTTGGATTAGTCTTTAGGCCAAGTCCTAGGCAATCTGATGTAATGATAGTTGCAGGGACATTAACAAATAAAATGGCTCCTGCATTAAGAAAAGTTTATGATCAGATGCCAGAACCAAGATGGGTTATTTCGATGGGAAGTTGTGCTAATGGAGGGGGATATTATCATTATTCCTATTCAGTAGTTAGAGGCTGTGACAGAATTGTTCCTGTTGATGTTTATGTTCCAGGTTGTCCTCCTACAGCTGAGGCTTTATTATATGGAATAATTCAGTTACAAAAAAAAATCACCAGACAAAATTCCTTAGGAGTTTAAGTTTGAATAAAACATATCAAAAAGATTACAAGAAGAGACATCTTGAAATTCAGAAAATTTTATCAGAAAGGTTTGGAGGTAGAGGTATTCAAACTTATTTTGAAAATGATGAATTAACTGTAATTTTGAGTAAATCTATTTTATTAAAAGTTTTAAATTTCTTAAAAGACGACAAAGTCTTTCAGTTTAAACAGCTTATAGACTTATGCGGAGTAGATTACCCTAATAGAACTGACAGGTTTGAAATTGTTTATCATTTATTAAGTATAAATTTGAATCAAAGAATACGCATAAAATTATCTGTTAACGATGGTGATACAGTTCCATCAATTGTTTCTCTTTATGATGCGGCTAATTGGTATGAGCGAGAAGTGTGGGACTTGTATGGAGTAATATTTACTGATCATCCAGATTTAAGACGCATACTTACGGATTATGGATTTGAAGGGCATCCTTTAAGAAAAGATTTTCCTTTGTCTGGCTTTGTTCAAGTAAAATATGATGATGCAGAAAAAAGAGTTGTTAACGAGAAAGTTAATTTAGTTCAAGATTTTAGAAGGTTTGATTTTGAAAGTCCATGGGAAGGCCCGGATTATGAAGAAAACAATAAAAATTTGGAAAATAAATAATGTCAGATGTTGAATTAAAAAATATGACTTTAAATTTTGGTCCTCAACATCCTGCTGCTCATGGTGTTTTAAGATTAGTTCTAGAAATGGATGGGGAAGTTGTAGAAAGAACAGACCCTCATATAGGCCTTTTACATAGAGGTACTGAAAAATTAATTGAGCATAAAACTTATTTACAGGCTATTCCTTATTTTGATAGATTAGATTACGTCTCTCCAATGTGCCAAGAGCATGCTTTCGTATTATCTGCTGAAAAATTATTAAAATTAGAGGTTCCTAAAAGAGCTTTACATATTAGAGTTTTATTCGATGAAATTACAAGAATTTTAAATCATTCTCTTCAAATTGCTGCTCAAGGGTTAGATTTAGGTGCTACGACTCCTTTTTTATGGCTTTTTGAAGAAAGAGAAAAATTAATGGGTTTTTATGAACAGGTTTCAGGCTCACGATTGCACGCTGCTTATTATCGTGTAGGAGGAGTTCATCAAGATTTACCTACAAATTTATTACAGCAAATTGAAGAATGGTTGTCAGGATTTGGAAAAATAATAGAAGATATAGAAACGTTATTGTCAGATAACAGAATATTTAAACAAAGAACTGTAGATGTAGGAATAGTTAGTCCTGAAGAAGCTGTAAATTGGGGCTTTACAGGTCCGATGCTAAGAGGTTCAGGGATTGCCTGGGATTTAAGAAAATCTCAACCTTATGCAATATATGATGAGGTAGATTTTGATGTTCCAACGGGAAAAAATGGAGATTGTTATGACAGATACCTTCTAAGAGTTGAAGAAATGAAACAAAGTACAAGAATAATTCGGTATGTTTTAGATAATATTCCTAAAGGAGACATTATAGTAAAAGATTCTCGCTTATATCCTCCAAAGAGAGATGATATGAAGGAATCTATGGAAGCTTTAATAAATCATTTTAAATTATTTACAGAAGGAGTAAGAGTTCCTGCTGGTGAAGTTTATACAGCAGTTGAGGCTCCCAAAGGAGAATTTGGAGTTTATTTAGTATCTGATGGTTCTAGCAAACCATACAGGTGTAAAATAAGAGCTCCAGGGTTTCCACATCTACAAGGATTAGATTTTATGACAAAAGGGCATATGCTTGCAGACCTAGTTGCGTGTATCGCAACATTAGATGTAGTTTTTGGGGAAATAGATAGATGAGTGTAAGGAGACCTGCAGCAGAAGTTTTACAACCCAAAAGTTTTTCATTTAATGAAAAAAATTTATTAGTAGTTGATACAATTTTAAGCAAGTATCCAAAAGAGAAAAAAGCAAGCGCTCTTCTTCCATTGTTAGATTTAGCTCAACGGCAAAATGCAAATTGGATTTCTACAGCAGCTATGAAAGTAATATCTGAGATATTATCTTTACCTCTAATTAAAGTTCTTGAGGTTGCTACTTTTTATACTATGTTCAATTTAAAACCAGTTGGAAAAAACCTTCTCCAAGTTTGTACTACAACTCCTTGTTGGTTAAGAGGTAGTGACGATATTGTCTCTGCTTGTAAAAAAAAATTAGGTATAGATTTTGGAGAAACTACTCAAGATAATAAATTTACTCTGTTAGAAGTTGAATGTCTTGGGGCTTGTTCAAATGCCCCTATGGTTCAGATAAATGATTATTTTTATGAGGACTTAAATGAGGACTCAATGATTAAAATAATAGAGGATATACAAAAAGGTAGTAAACCAAAACCTGGACCTCAGTCAAAAAGAACTGGTTCTGAGCCACATAATAATAGGGTAAAAGTATAATGATATCTAAAAATAATATTATTTTTAATGATATATACGGTTTTAAAGGAAATAGCATACATAAAAGTATTGAAAGAGGAGATTGGGATAATACAAAAGCCCTTCTTGATAAAGGACCAGAATGGATAATTGAAGAGGTCAAATCTTCGGAACTAAGAGGAAGAGGTGGTGCAGGTTTCCCAACTGGGCTAAAGTGGTCTTTCATGCCTAAGGAAAAAAATAAACC